>DATGLU010000031.1:0-13437 GCA_035294045.1 Roseiarcus sp.
GCGGCCTGCCGCGCTTCGAGGGCCATCGCCGCGGCGTCGAGGCGGTGCGCCGCGCCGTGCGCTCGGCCGGCGAGCTCGGCCTGCGCTACCTGACGATCTACAGCTTCTCCTCCGAGAACTGGAGCAGGCCGGCCGAGGAAATTTCCGACCTGATGGGCCTGCTCAAGCGCTTCATCCGCAACGATCTTGCCGAATTGCACCAGAACAATGTCCGGGTGAAAGTGATCGGCGCGCGCGGCAATCTCGCCCCCGATGTCGCCGCGCTGCTCGCCGAAGCGGAAGAGCTGACGCGCAACAATGGCGGGCTGACCTTGGTCGTCGCCTTCAATTACGGCGCGCGGCAGGAGATCGCCGAGGCGGCGCGCCGGCTGGCGTCGGACGCGCTGGCCGGCAAGATCGACGCGGCTTCGATCGACGAAGCCTCGTTGAGCGCGCGGCTCGATACGGCCGGCATTCCCGATCCCGATCTCGTCATCCGCACCTCTGGCGAGCAGCGCCTGTCGAATTTCCTGCTCTGGCAGGCCGCCTATGCCGAGCTCGTCTTCCTGCCGATCCATTGGCCGGATTTCGATCACGCGGCCTTCGTCTCCGCGCTCGCGCAATATGCGGCGCGCGAGCGCCGCTTCGGCAACGTCGCGCCGAAACCCATCGTCAAATCGGCCTCGTGAGCGCCTGATGGCCGCCGACCCGCAGCGCGCGACGGGCGACAGCGCGCCTCCCGTTTCGCCGCGCAAATCCTCCGAATTGCCGGCGCGAATCGCCGCGAGCCTGGCGATGATGGCGCTCGCGCTCGCCGCCGTCTGGGCTGGCGCGATGTGGTTCATGCTGTTCTGGCTGATCGCCTTCGCGCTGGTGAACTGGGAATGGCAAACCTTGGTCGGCGGCGAAGCCCGCCCCTGGCGCGTGATGCTGGGCAATGTCGTCCTCGCCGCCGCCGCCGTGCTGGCGATCAGCGGCGAAGCGCGGGACGCGCTCATCGCCGCCCTGGTCGGCGCCGCGCTCGCCTCGATCGGCTTCTGGCGCCGGCCCTGGCCGGGCGGCGGCGTTCTTTACGCCGCCGCGCCGCTGATCGCCGTCTGCGTGTTGCGCTCCAGCGAGGAATTCGGCGCCCGCTCGATTCTGTGGCTGTTCGCCCTGGTCTGGGGCGTCGATGTCATGGCCTATTTCGGCGGCCGGCTGATCGGCGGGCCGAAATTGTGGCCGCGCGTCTCGCCGGGCAAGACCTGGTCGGGCTTTGCCGTCGGCATTGCTTGCGGCGCGGCGATCAGCCTTTTATTGGCGCCGGCGAGCGGTGGGAGATTCGCCCTTTTTGGCCTTGGCCTCGTCGGCGGGGCGATCGCGCAAGGCGGCGATCTTTTCGAATCGGCGGTCAAGCGGCGCTTCGGCGTCAAGGATTCGAGCCATTTGATTCCCGGCCATGGCGGGCTCATGGACAGGCTTGACGGGTTCATCGCCGCCGCGACCTTCGCGGCTTTGTTCGGCGTCGCCCGGGGCGGCCTCGCCCATACGGCGCGAGGTCTTTTGCTATGGTGAGTTTGTGATGCGCTCTATCGGGCAGAAAGAAGGTTCGGCCGAAAGCGGCGCCGCCGCGCCGCGGCGCCTGGTCATTCTCGGCGCGACCGGCTCGATCGGCCGCTCCTGCGCCGACGTCATTCTCAATGCGCCGGGCCGTTTCGAAGTCGCCGCTTTGGTCGGCGGCCGCGACGGCGCCAGCCTCGCCAAGGCGGCGCTGGCGCTCGGCGCGCGCTACGCCGCCATCGCCGATCCTGCCGCCTATGGCGAGCTCAAAGCCGGCGTCGCTGGGCGCGGAATCGAGATCGGCGCCGGGCCGGAAGCGGTCAAGGAGGCGGCGCTGCGCGAGGCCGACCTCGTCGTCGCGGCGATCGCCGGGACGGTCGGGCTCGCCCCGACCTACGCCGCCATCGCCGCCGGCCGCACCGTGGCGCTCGCCAACAAGGAGCCGCTGGTTTGCGCCGGCGCCGCGGTGACGCGCGCCGCGCGCGCTTCCGGCGCGCGGCTGCTGCCGCTCGATTCCGAGCACAATGCGATTTTCCAGGCTCTGGGCGGCCGCGACGCTTCGAGCGCGGTGCGCATGACGCTCACCGCCTCGGGCGGGCCGTTCCGCGACTGGAGTCTCGAGCGGATCAACGCCGCCACCAAGGCCGAGGCGCTGGCTCACCCGAACTGGTCGATGGGGCCGAAAATCACCATCGATTCGGCGACGCTGATGAACAAGGGGCTGGAGCTCGTCGAAGCCCATCATTTATTCGCCGTCCCGGCGGAGCGGCTCGATGTGGTGGTTCATCCGCAATCGGTCGTTCATGGGCTCGTCTCGTTCGCCGATGGCTCGGTGATCGCCGGCCTCGCCATGCCGGACATGAAGACGCCGATCGCCCATTGTCTCGCTTATCCGGAGCGCATCGCGTCGGGCGCGACCGCGCTCGATCTTGCCGCGATCGGCCAGCTCACCTTCTCCCGCCCCGATCTCGACCGGTTTCCGGCGCTTCGCCTCGCCATGGCGGCTTTGCGCGACGGCGGCGGCGCGCCGACCGCGATGAACGGCGCCAACGAAGTCGCCGTCGCCGCTTTCCTCGCCGACCGCATCGGCTTCCGGGCCATCGCGCGGGTCGTCGAAACGGTGCTCGAACAGGCGGCGCAGGCGGGCGAACTGGCGACGCCGAGCTCGGTCGAGGAGGCGCTGGCGATTCACCATATTGCGAGAGATAGGGCCGAGGCTCTCTTGGCCAAAAATTAAACCTGCGGCATTGTCGGTAACGAATTGGTAACCAATATGTTGGCTAGGCGGGCGACTTTGCTTGCCGGACGCCACGCCGCAGGGGCGTTGCAATGAGTTTCTTCAGTCTGATGATTGGCTTTCTGTCCGGCGCGGGTTGGTATGTGATTCCCTTCGTCGTCATTCTTACCGTCGTCGTCTTCTTCCACGAACTCGGCCATTACCTCGTCGGCCGCTGGTGCGGCGTGAAGATCGACGCCTTCTCGCTCGGTTTCGGCCCGGAGCTTTTCGCTCGCGTCGATCGGCGCGGCACTCGCTGGCGCATCGCCGCTCTGCCGCTCGGCGGCTATGTCCGGTTCCACGGCGACGCCAATGCGGCCAGCGCCCCCGACGCCGCGGCCCTCGCTAAAATGCCGGCGGCGGAGCGTCGCCAGACCTTGGCTGGCCAGCCGCTGCTCAATCGCGCCGCCATTGTCGCGGCCGGCCCGTTCGCCAATTTTCTCCTCGCCATCGTCATCTTCACCTTCTCCTTTGCGGTTTCCGGGCAATACACGCTGGCCCCGAAGGTCGGAGGCCTGGAGCCGAACAGCCCGGCCGCGCTCGCCGGCTTCATGCCCGGCGATCTGATCCGGACCGTCAATGGCGGGGCGATCAGCAGTTTCGGCGATTTGCACCAGGCGGTGACCGACAATGCCGGGCTCGAAATGGTTTTCGGCGTCGAGCGCGGCGGCAAGACGATCACGATCGACGCCACGCCGACGATCGGCCTTGAAGATCTCGGGCCGTTCGGCAAGCGCCGGGTCAGCCGGCTCGGCATCAAGGCCTCGATGGACCCGGCCGACCGGCGCTTCGAGACCTGCTCGCTGCCGCGCTGCGCGCTGTGGAGCGTCCAGGAGACCTGGTCGATCGTCGAGGGGACGGGCGCCTATATTGTCGGCCTGTTCGCCGGGCGGCAGTCGCTCGACCAAGTGTCGGGCGCGGTCGGCGTCGCCCAAGTGGCGGGCGAGGTCGCCAAGGTCAGCATTTTCGCTTTGGTCGGCCTCACCGCTTTGTTCTCGGTGTCGGTCGGGCTGATGAATCTCTTGCCCATCCCGATGCTCGACGGCGGCCATTTGCTGTTTTACGCCATCGAGGCGCTGCGCGGGCGGCCCTTAAGCGAAAAGACCCAGGAGATCGGCCTGCGGGTCGGCCTCGCGATCGTCGCGACCATCGTCATCTTTTCGGTCTCGAACGACCTGTTGCACCACGTGCTGGCGAACGGTTAACCATTGGTCGACCACGAATCGTGTCGCCTTGGCAACGCCCGCCCGAAATGATCTATAATCCCGTTAATAGCGGTTTGCAGGCGCCTGACAAAAAGGTTAGAACGCCTGCGGCCCTCAGCGTCGCCGGCAGCGGCGTTGATGGGTTGATCGCGTCAAAAGACTAATAAAAACAAGATCGCTCTCGACAACAACGATTCGGCGTTCAAGCCGATCAGCGAGACGGGGAACCGGGGCCAGATGCAGTTTTTTCGGGGTTTCCTAGGCGGGTTGCTGGTCGCGGCGTTCTTGGCTCTCGGCTTATTGGGCTCGGCCTCGCCGGCTGTCGCCCAGGCTCAATCGCCGTCTCAGGCGATCATCGTCGAGGGCAACCACCGGGTCGACGCCGACACGGTGCGCTCCTATTTCAAAGGCACGGACCGCGCCTCGGTCGATCAGGGCGTCAAGGACCTCTCGGCGAGCGGCCTTTTCAACAATGTCAGCGCGCGGATCGTCCACGGCAAGGTGATCGTCCACGTCGTCGAAAGCGGCATCATCCTCAATCGCGTCGCCTTCGAGGGCAACAGCAAGATCAAGAGCGACCAGCTCGCGGTCGAGGTCCAGTCCAAGGCCCATAGCGGCTATAACGAGGCCGTCGCCGAGGGCGATATCGAGCGGATCAAGGAAGTCTATCGCCGCACCGGCCGCAACGAAGCGCGGGTGACCAAGCGTCTCGTTCAGCTTCCCAACGGCAAATACGACCTCGTCTTCACCATCGACGAAGGCGCGAAAACCGGCGTCAAGGCGATCAATTTCGTCGGCAACGCCCATTTCTCCGCCTATCGCCTGCACGGGCTGATGGCGACGACGGAAATGAACTTTCTGTCCTTCATCAAGACGAGCGACGTCTACGATCCCGACCGGCTCGCCTCCGACGAAGAGGCGATCCGCAAATATTACATGCGCCACGGCTTCGCCGATTTCCGCATCACCAATACCGACGTAAGGTATGACGAAGGCCAAGGCGGCTACATCATCACGATCTCGATGGACGAAGGGCCGCAATATCGCGTCTCCAGCGTCCGCGTCGAATCGCACATTCCCAACGTGAACGGCGACGCGCTGCTGAAATACGTCAAGCTGTCGCCGGGCGACGTCTATGACGCGACCGCGGTCGAGCTCTCGACCGAGGCGGTGACCCGCGATGTCGCGCGGCAGGGCTACGCCTTCTCGCAGGTGCGCCCGCATGGCGACCGCGACAACGCCGCCCATACGATCGCGCTGACCTTCACCGTCGACGACGGCCCGAAAGTCTATGTCGAGCGCATCGAAATCCGCGGCAATACGCGCACCCGCGACTACGTCATTCGCCGCGAATTCGATATCGGCGAAGGCGACCCCTACAATCATGTCCTGATCGAACGGGCCGAGCGGCGCCTCAACAATCTCGGCTTCTTCAAGAAGGTGCACATCACCAACCGGCCGGGCTCGTCGCCGGACCGCGTGATCGTGGTCGTCGAGGTCGAGGATCAGCCGACCGGCGCGTTCTCGATTTCCGGCGGCTATTCGACGGTCGACGGCGCAATCGCGGAAGTCTCGGTCACCGAGACCAATTTCCTCGGCCGCGGCCAGTACGTGAAACTGTCGGCGTCGTACGGCCAATACAGCCAGGGCTGGGCGGCCTCGTTCACCGAGCCGTACCTTTTCGACCAGCGCATGTCGGGCGGCATCGACATCTATCACAAGGCGACGTTCCCGAACCAATACGCCTTCTACGAGGTCTGGACGACCGGCGCGACTTTACGCCTCGGCCTGCCGATCACCGACTACCTGACGTTCCAGCCTCACTATTCGCTCTATGAATCGAAAATCTCGATTCCGAACACCAGTTCGCAGCCCTATGACGACTGCACCAACCCGATCCCTGGTACGACCCCGTTCCTCGGAGGCACAGGGTCATTGGCACTCGGTCCGACCAACAATTGCTTGACCAACGGCGAAGCTTCGCTCGCGCTCAAGCAAGCGGCCAATCAGGGCCTGACTCTGACCTCGCTTGTCGGCTATTCGCTGATCTACAACACGCTCGACAACAACAAGAACCCATCGAGCGGCTTCTACGCCAACTTCAAGCAGGACATAGCCGGGCTTGGCGGCGATTCGCACTTCCTGCGCGAGACGCTCGATACCCGCTACTACTATCCGCTGACCGACGACTTTACCGGCCTGCTGCGCTTCCAGGCGGGCAATATTTTCGGCTTCGGCGGTCCCACCGCGCTGCAGATCGTCAACAACTTCAATGTCGGGCCGAGCCTGGTGCGCGGCTTCGCGCCGGGCGGCATCGGGCCGCGCGATATTTCCGATCCCAACAACATCGCGGGCAACAGCCTTGGCGGCACGACCTATTTCGGCGGCACGGCGGAAGTCCAGTTCCCGATCTGGGGCGTGCCGAAGGAGATCGGCCTCAAGGGCGCGGTCTTCGTCGACGCCGGCACTTTGTTCGGCTTCCAGAGCCAGACGAATTTCGCCGGGGGCGGCGTCTGCACGCCGGGCAATACCGCGCCGCTTTACACCCAGGGCAATTGCATCGCGCTTGACGACGAAAGAACCATCCGTTCGTCGGTGGGCGCGAGCTTGATCTGGGCTTCGCCGCTCGGGCCGATCCGCATCGACTACGCCTATGCGATCACCAAGGGCAAATACGACCAGATCCAGCAGTTCAACTTCTCGGGCGGCACGACCTTCTGAGCGGGGCCGCTGTAGGCGCGGTCGCTGACCGCGCCGCTTCTGCCGCCGCTCTCTGAGATGAAATGGAGCCCTCGCGCCGGCCGCGGTCAGCGACCGCGGCTACAAAGGCCGCCGCGCATTGATTATCCATGTATAATAGATATTATGGATAAGCGGCTCAAGGAGAAGCCGAGAGATGCGCGCCTTCACCACCCATGATCTCAACAAGCAGGTTGGCGAGGTCACCGACGCGGCGACCAAATCGCCGGTGATCATCACCCGCCATCGCAAACCCCGTTTCGTGATGATGAGCTACGAGCATTATCAGCGGCTCAAGGGAACCGCCGATCCGCGCCACGCCTATGGCCCCGGCGAGACGCCAGAGGAGGTCGCTGATCTATTCGCCAGCGAGCTGGACCGGCTCGCGACGGGCGAAGGCTATGACGATGAGCATTAACCTTCGGCCCGGGACGATCATCCAGTATCCGTATCTTTGGCGGTGGCAGCGCGAACGGGGCGAGACCGAGGGCAGGAAAATTCGGCCGGTTTGCGTCGTCCTCGCCGTCAGGAGCGCCGAAGGTTTGACGCATCTTGCGCTTTTGGCGGTGTCCAGCCGGCCCCCTGGCGCTGATCAGATCGCCGTCGAGGCCCCGGAGATCGAACGCCGTCGCGGGGGATTGAGCGATTTCAAGCGAGCCTGGGTCACGATCAGCGAATATAATTACGATATCGTCGAGCGCTCATTCTATCTTGATCCGGCCGGGCCTCCTCTGGGCCGCTTCAGCAAATCGTTCATGATGCAATTGGCGCCGAAGGTCGCTGATCTTTTTCGCGGGCGCCAGGCTCGCATCGACCGTACGGATTGATTCGAGGCTCTCCTATCTCATAGTGCTCGGGTCGCGGCGCTCCTCTGGCTTGGCGAAATGCGCGCCGCGCAAGCGGAAGGAAACTGAACCTCCTATGGCGGATACGTTCTTCTTCGCGCCGGCGGAAAAGCCGACGCTCGCGACGATCGTCGAATGGACCGGCGCGAAGCCGCCGAGCGGCGCCGATCTCGACCAAAAGATCAGCGGCGTCGCGCCGCTTGACCGCGCTTCGCCCGGCGCGCTGACCTTTCTCGACAATCCGCGCTACGCCGCCGATCTCGCCGCCACTTTGGCGGCCGCGGTGCTGCTGCAGCCGCGCCACGCCGCTTTGGCGCCGGCGGGCTGCGTCGCGCTGACCACGCCCGAGCCGTACCGCGCGATCGCCGAAGTCTTGCGCCGCCTTTATCCAAGCGCTTCGCGCCCGGGCTCGACCTTCGGCGAGGCCGGCATATCGCCGAGCGCTTCGGTCCACCCTTCGGCGCAGCTTGAAGCCGGCGTCGTGGTCGATCCGGGCGCGGTGATCGGGCCGGGCGCGGAAGTCGGGTCGGGCACGGTGATTGGGGTCAACGCGGTCATTGGCCCGAACGTCCGGATCGGGCGCGACGGCGCCGTCGGCGCCGGGGCGACGATTTTCTGCGCCCTGATCGGCAATCGCGTCATCATCCATCCCGGCGTCCATATCGGCCAGGACGGTTTCGGCTTCGCCATGGGGCCGCGCGGCCACGCGAAAGTGGCGCAGGTCGGCCGGGTCATCATTCAGGACGACGTCGAGATCGGCGCCGGCTCGGCCATCGACCGCGGCGCCAATCGCGACACGGTCATCGGCGAAGGGACGAAAATCGACAATCTGGTGCAGGTCGCCCACAACGTGGTGATCGGCCGCCATTGCGTCCTCGCCGCGCAGGTCGGCGTCTCGGGCTCCTGCACGCTGGAGGATTTCGTCGCGATCGGCGGCCAGGCCGGGCTTGCCGGCCATCTCCATATCGGCGCCGGCGCCCAGATCGCCGCCGCGGCCGGCCTGATGGACGACGTGCCGGCAGGCGGCCGCTGGGTCGGCATGCCGGCGCGGCCGGCGCGCGAATGGTGGAAGGACGTGGCGAATATCAAGAAGCTCCGCGAGAGCCTGTAGCCGCGGTCGCTGACCGCGGCCCTCCGCAGTTGGCCGCGATCAACGATCGCGGCTACAGGCGCATTGTAGCCGCGGTCGCTGACCGCGGCGCGCGGGCTGGGCGGCGCTGGCCGCGATCAACGATCGCGGCTACAGGGGCATTGTAGCCGCGGTCGTCGACCGCGGCGCGGCGCTGGCCGCGATCGGCGATCGCGGCGACAGGCTGGCGCGCGGCGACAAAAAGCACTATCCAATCGGCTCGTTTTTGAACGCAACGAGGGGACAGGAATGGATCAAGCCGCGACGCGGACGTTCGAGAGCTACGATATTCAAAAGCTGCTGACGCTCCTGCCGCATCGCTATCCGTTCCTGCTCGTCGACCGGATCATCGAAGCCAAGGGCGATGAATCCTGCATCGGCATCAAGAACGTCACCGCCAACGAGCCGCAATTCATGGGGCATTTCCCCGGGCGGCCGATCATGCCCGGCGTGCTGCTGATCGAGGCCATGGCGCAGACCGCCGGCGCGCTGTGCGTCGCCTCTTTGGGCGGCGCCATCCGCTCGCCGTCGGTCTATCTGATGACCGTCGACAAGGCGAAGTTCCGCAAGCCCGTCGTGCCCGGCGACCGCGTCGAGTTTCACATGACGAAGTTCGCCAAGCGGCGGAACATGTGGTGGTTCCGCGGCGAGGCGAAGGTCGACGGCGCTTTGGTTTGCGAGGCGGAAGTCTCCGCGATGCTGGTCGCGGCGGAGTAGGGCGCGAATGGCGTTAATCAGCCCGATGGCCCCGGCGAGCGGCGCCGTCATTCACGCGACCGCCATCGTCGAGCCGGGCGCCGAGCTCGGCGCCGGCGTTTCGATCGGTCCCTTCTGCCATGTCGGCGCGGGCATCGTGCTGGAGGACGGCGTGACGCTGATCTCCCATGTCAGCCTGGCCGGTACGACGATCGTCGGCGCCCGCACCAAAATCTATCCCTTCGCCTCGATCGGCCATCCGCCGCAGGACCTCAAATATCGCGGCGAGCCGGTCCGCCTGATCATCGGGCCGGACTGCCTGATCCGCGAAGGCGTGACGATGAATCCCGGCACCGCCGGCGGCGGCTCGGAGACGATCGTCGGCGCGCGCTGCGTGTTCCTCGCCAATTCGCATGTCGCGCATGATTGCAAGCTCGGCGAGGACGTCATCCTATCGAACAACGTCATGCTGGCCGGCCATTGCCGGATCGGCGACTTCGCCATTCTCGGCGGCGGCGCGGCGGTCCATCAATTCGCGCGGATCGGCGCGCACGCCTTTATCGGCGGCCTTGCCGGGGTCGAGAACGACGTCATCCCATTCGGCATCGCGCTCGGCAACCGCGCCGCCTTGGCTGGGCTCAATGTCGTGGGCCTCAAGCGGCGCGGCTTTGGCCGCGAGGCGATCAAGGAATTGCACCGTCTGTACCGGCTGCTCTTCGCCGGCGAAGCCACGTTGAAAGAGCGCGTCGAGAGCCTCTCCGCCGAATTCGCCGATCAGCCCGAGGCCATGCGGATTCTCGATTTCCTTCGCGAAGGCGGCGACCGCGCCGTCTGCACGCCGCGGCCGGGCAAGGATGAGGCCGTGTGACCGGCGCCGCGAAGGCCTCGCCGCCGCCGGGCGCCAATGCGGCCGAGCGGCCGCTCGCGATCATTTGCGGCGGCGGCGATTTTCCGGTCGCTTTGGCGGAAGCGGCGGTTCAGGCCGGCCGCTCGCCTTTCCTGATCGGGCTCGCCGGCTCGGCCGACAAGCGGATCGAAGCCTTTCCCCATCTCTGGCTGCGCCTTGGCGAGGTCGGCAAGTTCTTCGACGCGCTCACGGAGCGCAACATCGTCGAGGTCGCCGCGGTCGGGCGCGTCCGGCGGCCCGAACTCGCCGAGCTGCGCCTCGATTTCGGCGCGGTGAAGCGCCTGCCGGCGCTCACCGCCTTGTTCGCCGGCGGCGACAATCGGCTGCTGGCCGGCGTCGCCAGGCTGCTCGAGCGGGAGGGCTTCAAGCTGGTCGGCGTTCACCAGGTCGCGCCGGACCTGCTTGCCCCGGAAGGCGCGCTGGCCCGCCGCGCCCCCTCGGCGCAGGCGCTCGAAGACGCGCGTCTCGGCGTCTCGGTCATCGCGGCGCTGTCGCCCTACGATGTCGGCCAGGCGGTCGTCGTCGCCAAGGGCAGGGTCCTGGCGATCGAGGCCGCGGAAGGCACCGACGCGATGCTTGGCCGCATCGCCGCGTTGCGGGCGTCCGGCCGGCTTCCGCTTAAGGGGCGCGCCGGCGCGCTCGTCAAAGCGCCGAAACGCGATCAGGAAATGCGCCTCGACATGCCGGCCATCGGCCCCGAGACGATCGCCGCCGCCGCCCGCGCCGAGCTTGAGGGCGTCGCGCTCGCCGCCGGCAGGGTCCTGATCTTGGATCGCCAAGCCTGCGCCCGGGCCGCGGACGGGGCGGGGCTGTTCCTTCATGGGATGGCGTCGTGACGGCCCCAGCGGGCGCGCTGCGGGTTTTCATCGTGGTCGGCGAGCATTCGGGCGACCAGCTCGGCTTCAAGCTGATGCGCGCCCTGCGCGAAGCGACGGGCGGCGCGATCCGCTTCGCCGGAATCGGCGGCGAGGCGATGGCGGCGGAGGGGCTGGAGAACCTGTTTCCGTTAAGCGACATCGCGGTGATGGGGCTCGCGCCGGTCCTCGCCAGGCTGCCGACCTTGCTCCGCCGCATTCGCGAGACCGCCGACGCGGCGATCGCCGATCCGCCTGACGCGCTGGTCATCATCGACAGTCCGGATTTCACCCATCGCGTCGCGCGCCGCGTGCGCCGGAAGCTGCCGCGCCTGCCGATTGTCGACTATGTCAGCCCGAGCGTCTGGGCGTGGCGCCCCGGCCGCGCCAAGAGGATGCGGGCCTATATCGACCGCGTCCTGGCGCTGCTCCCGTTCGAGCCAGAGGCGCATCAAAAGCTCGGCGGGCCGCGCTGCGACTATGTCGGCCACCCGCTGATCGAGCGGCTCGACGCGTTGCGGCCGAACGCGGCCGAGGCCGCTCGCCGCGCCGGCGCGCCGCCGCTCGTGGTCGTCATGCCGGGCTCGCGCCGCGCCATCGCGGCGCGCCTGATCGGCGATTTCGGCGCGGCTTTGGCGCTGGTGCAACGCGAGCTGGGGGCGATCGAATTGGTTTTGCCGACCGTCCCGCATCTCGAAGCCTTCATTCGCGCCCGCGTTGCGGGCTGGCCGATTGCGCCGCGCGTCGTCGTCACGGAAGAAGAGAAATTCGCCGCTTTCCGCAACGCCCGCGCCGCGCTCGCCGCGTCGGGCACGGCGACGCTCGAACTGGCGCTCGCCGGCGTGCCGCTGATCGGCGCCTACAAAGTCTCGGCGATCGAAACGCCGCTCAAATACCTGGTTCGCGTCCCGTCAATCCTGCTGCCGAACCTCATTCTCGGCGAGCGCGCCATCCCTGAAATCCTGCAGGACGAGTGCAAGCCGGAGCGTCTCGCTGGCCTGCTCGGCGCGCTGATCCGCGACAGCGCCGAGCGCCAGGCGCAATTGGCGGCGCTCGCCCGGCTCGATAAGCGGATGCGGCTCGATGCGGGCGAGACGCCGAGCGCGCGCGCCGCGCGCCTGACGCTGGAGACGATCGAATCGGCCGCTCGGTAAGTCCGCTACCGCGCAGATCGTGGCGAAGCCGCTGTGAGGACAATGGAACCGGCCGCCTTTGACCCGCGTTGAACCTGTCGGTTTCACGCCAAGCGGGAATTTGGTGAGCCTCCTTCATCCCGACGACCTCGCAAAGGCGGAATCTGCCCGCCGATTGCCGGCCGAGTCGGCGCGTGAAGCGCAGTTCGGCGCGACGGCGACGCCCGAGGGCGTCTTTTTTCGTCTCTGGGCGCCGGCCTGCGACAATGTTTCGCTTCTTCTCGAAAGCGAAACCGAGCCGCGGCCGATGCAGCCGCGCCCGGGCGGCTTCTTCGAAGCCTTCGCGCCAGGGCTCCGCGCCGGAGCGCTCTATCGCTATCGCCTGCCGAACGGGATGAAAGTCCCCGATCCGGCGTCGCGCTTTCAGCCGAGCGATGTCGACGGGCCGAGCGAAGTCGTCGATCCCGCCGCCTATGCCTGGAGCGAAAGCTGGGTCGGCCGTCCTTGGGACGAAATCGTACTGTACGAGCTTCATATCGGCGCCTTCACGCCGGAAGGGACGTTCCGCGCCGCCGCCGAAAAGCTCGATCATCTCGCGCAACTCGGCGTCACCGCGATCGAGATCATGCCGGTCGCCGATTTCCAAGGACGCTGGAACTGGGGCTATGACGGCGCGCTGCTCTTTGCGCCCGATTCGAGCTATGGCCGGCCGGAGGATTTCAAATTTCTCGTCGAAGCCGCCCATGCGCGCGGCGTCGCGGTGCTGCTCGACGTGGTCTATAACCATTTCGGCCCCGCCGGCAATTATCTGCCGCTCTATGCGCCGTCTTTCTTCACCGACCGCCATAAGACGCCATGGGGCGATGCGATCAATTATGACGGCCAAAATTCGCGCCCGGTGCGCGACTTCGTCATCGCCAATGCGCAGTACTGGATCGACGAGTTCCATCTCGATGGGCTGCGCCTCGACGCCGTACACGCGATCGCCGACGACAGCCCGAAGCATATTCTCGACGAATTGGCGGAGAGGTTGCGCGCAAGGGCGAAAAGACCGCTGCATCTGATCGTCGAGGACGAGAACAACGAGCCGCGCCGCTTGCGCCGGCACGGCCGCGCGCCGATCCATTTCACGGCG
>DATGLU010000032.1:0-2725 GCA_035294045.1 Roseiarcus sp.
CGCTCCGCGAAACTTGACCCTTCCCCGCGTCGATGGCGTTGTCGCCACCAAGACGTTTTGCTGCCGAAACCGGCCGTTCGGCCGTTTCGAGCAGCAAAACGTCTTGGTAGCCAACAAGCCACGCCGGCCGATCGCAGTCACCCGAAGGGCCGTAACGAAGTGAAGGACCCGCCATAGCGCCGCACGAGCGGACGTTCATTTGCGCGTACTTTGCGAGGCGCTATGGCGGGTTGACGGCGATCGGCCGGCGTGGCGCCGCGGCGCTGAAAGGTTTACGTCCGGCGCCGCGACTGCCTCAAAACTTTCCCCGGACAGCCCTCAGCGTTGCGGGGAGAAGGGATTTCTCCCAACTTATCGTCCCTGCGTCCAATGGCCGGTATCGTCCTCGCGCCAATAGGAGGGCGCGAAGCCGGCGGCTTTGATCTCGGTCCATTGCGCGCGCGCGGCGGCGCGCGCGTCTGGATCGGCGCCGTCGAACAGAAGGATCAGCCGCTCCGGCGCGGCGCCGCCGCTCAGCGCCGGCAAAGCCTGCGCGCCGCCGACCAGGACGCGCCATGCGGCGTTGTTGGGGTTCTCGGCGGCGGTGGTCAGCACGATCGGCTGCGCTTCCGACTCGCCGTCGCGCGCCTGGCCATGCGGCAAGAAACTGTCGTCGGAATAGGTCCAGAGCCGCTCGTCCAGCGCGTCGATCAATTCGCTCGACGGCGCCTCGACGACGACGCGCGCGCCTTCGGCGAGCGCCTGTTCGAGCAGGCTCGGCAAGGCGTCTTCGAGCCTTCGCCTTTCGAGATGATAGAAGCGGATGTCGGTCATGAGGCCTCCCCGTCATTGCGAGCGGAGCGAGGCAATGACGGCCTCGCGCTCACCCGCCCGGTCCCACGACGATCAGCGCGCGGTCCGTCTCGGTATAGATCAGCCCGAGGCCGACCGCGCCGGGCAAATGCTCCTCGGTCTTGCCGGCGATATAGGCGTCGCCGCGCTCCTTGGAGGCGGCGAGAAATTCGCGCGCGTCTCCGCTCATCTCGCGCAATTTCGCCTGCGCCCTCGCTTCGTCCCAGCCGAGCGCGGCGCGCAGGGCTGCCGTCTCGAAGCGCTCGAAATTGGTGAGCGTGCGCGCGCTCGCCGGCTCGGCGACGCGCGCCTCGAACCGCTCCATCTCGTCGCCGCGGCAGGTCAACGTACCGTCGACCTCGGCATTGGTCGTCACGTCGAAGACATTCGCCGTGCTTTTCGCGCGCGAGACGATGATCGAATGAGTAAAGTCGACCTGCAGGTCGGAAGCGATCTTGCGCAACGTGGCGATGAAGGCGTCGCAGCCGGCGAGCGGCGGCTTGGCCGTCGCGCCCTGCGGCGCCGTGACGAGCGCGGCGAGGACCAGCGCCGCGCCGCTTTTCATGAAAAGCCCCATGGCCCTCTTCTCACGTCTCGTAATGATCGGCGACGAGCCGATCGAGCAGGCGCACCCCCCAGCCCGAGGCCCAGGACCGGTTGATCTCGCTTTGCGGCGAGCCCATGCCGACCCCGGCAATATCGAGATGCGCCCAAGGAACATTGTTGACGAACCGCTGGAGAAACTGCGCGGCGGTGATCGAGCCGGCGTGCCGGCCGCCGGTATTCTTGACGTCGGCGAATTTCGAATCGATCAGCTTGTCATAGGCGGCGTCGAGCGGCAGGCGCCAGACTTTCTCCCCTGTCGCCTTGCCGGCCGCGGCGAGGCGCTCGGCCAGTTCGTCGTTGTTGGAGAAAAGGCCCGCCCGCTCCTGGCCGAGCGCGACGAGAATCGCGCCGGTCAAGGTCGCCAGGTCGATCATGAAGGCCGGCTTGTACTGATCCTGCACGTACCAAAGCGCATCGGATAGGACGAGCCGCCCCTCGGCGTCGGTATTGATCACCTCGATCGTCTGGCCGGATAGGGACTTCAAAATGTCGCCGGGCCGGATGGCGTCGCCGCCCGGCATGTTCTCGACAAGGCCGATCGCGCCGATCGCGTTGACCTTGGCCTTGCGCCGCGCCAAAGCGTGCATCAGGCCGACGACGCAAGCCGCGCCCGCCATGTCGCCTTTCATATCCTCCATGCCGGCGGCCGGCTTGATCGAAATGCCGCCGGTATCGAAACAGACGCCCTTGCCGATAAAGGCGACCGGCTTGGCCTTGGCGCTCTTCGCGCCGTTCCAGCGCATGACGACGAGACGGCTCTCCTTATCCGAGCCCTGGCCGACGCCGAGCAAAGCGCCCATGCCGAGCTTCGCCATCGCCTTCTCGTCGAGCGTGTCGATCTCGACCCCCAGCTTGGATAAATGCGCGGCGCGCTTGGCGAATTCTTCGGGAAAGAGCACGTTGGGCGGCTCGTTGACGAGGTTGCGGGCGAGTTCGACGCCTTCGGCGACCGCCTCGCGGGCGCGGGCCGCCCGGCGCGCCGCCGCCGGATCGGCGAGGCCGATCGTCACCTCGCCGGCTTCGCCGCCATTCTCCTCGTCTTCCTTTTTCTTGGTCTTGTATTTGTCGAAGCGATAGGCGCGAAGGCGCAAGCCGAGCAGAAAATCGCCGGCGGCCTCGGCGCTCCATTCGCCCTCCGGGGCGACGAAAGCGACCGCGGCCTCGCGGCCGCCGCCGAGCTTGCCCATCACGAACCCGCCCAGCGTGACGAAATCCCTCTCCTTCGCCTCTTTCGCGCCGCCGATCCCGACGACCAGCAGGCGCGGCGAATGAAGCCCGCGGGGCGCGA
>DATGLU010000033.1:0-2828 GCA_035294045.1 Roseiarcus sp.
GCGATGGATGATCCTCGGCGGCTTCGACGGATTCCGCTTCGACCTCGCGCCGGCGCTCGGCCGGCGCGACGGCGGTTTCGATCCGAAAGCGCCGCTCTTTGCGGCGATCGCCGGCGATCCCATCCTCGGCAAGGCCAAGCTCATCGCCGAGCCGTGGGATATCGGGCCTGGCGGCTATCGGCTCGGCCAATTCCCAGCCGATTGGGGCGAGTGGAACGACCGCTTTCGCGACGCGGCGCGGCGCTTCTGGCGCGGCGATCCTTCCATGCGCGGCGAGATCGCGACCCGCATCGCCGGCTCGCGCGACATCTTTGCGCATGCCCCCGCGCCGACGAAAAGCGTGAACTTCGTCGCCGCGCATGACGGCTTCACGCTCGCCGATCTCGTCTCCTATTCGCGCAAGCACAACGAGGCGAATGGCGAGGACAATCGCGACGGCGCCAACGAGAACTATTCCTGGAACGAAGGCGTCGAGGGGCCGAGCGACGATCCCGCCGTCAAGGCGGCGCGGGCGCGCGATCAGCGGAATCTGCTGACGCTGCTCCTGGTCTCGCGCGGCGCGCCGATGCTCGCGATGGGCTCGGAGCTCGGCCATAGCCAAGGCGGCAACAACAACGCCTATGCGCAGAACAACGCCGTCTCCTGGATCGATTGGCGCAAAGCCGACGTTTCGCTGATCGACTATACGCAGCGCCTGATCGCCATCCGCCGCGCCCATCCGGCGCTGTCGCGCGACGCGTTCCTGACCGGCGAGCCGTTCGACGCGAGCGGCCTTCCCGATGTCGAGTGGCGCGATGCGGCCGGCCCTTTGCGCTCCGCGCAGCAATGGGAGGAGCCGGAAGGCCGCGTGCTCGTCGTCGTCTTCGCCGCATCCGCGCAGGACGGCGCCGACCGCGTCGCGGTGGCGCTCAATCGCGGCCACGAGGACGTCGACATCGCCCTGCCGCCGCCGCGCGCTGGCCTGGCCTGGCGCATCCTTCTCGATTCGAGCGCGCTCGATCGCCGCGATTGCGATGTCGCGGCGGACGAGAAGCCGGCCTGTCCGGCGCGGACCAGCATGATCCTCGCCGAAACTCCGCCGCAGCCGCGCGGCGCGCGCGCCAGCGATCCGGCGCTCGTCGACAAACTCGCCGAGGCGGCGGGGATCGCGGGGGAGTGGTGGGACATTGGCGGCGCGCGCACGACCGTCAGCCGCGAGACGAAAATCGCGCTGCTCAACGCCTTTCGACTGCCCGCCGCGACCGACGCCGAGGCGCGCGACAGCTTGCAGCGCGTTGTCGACGAGCGCGAGCGGCGGCCCCTGCCCTTCTCTTTCGTCGCGCGCGACGGCGCGAACGCCCAGGTTCCGTTGCGCCTCGATCCGGCGAATCCCAACGCCCCGCCGATCACGCTTCATGACCAGGACGGACGGGAGGTCGCGCTCACGCCGGACGCGGAGGCCCGGCGCGTCGCGCTCGCCGACGGACGCACCATCGTCGAGCGCCGCATCCTCTTGCCGCCCCTGCCGATCGGCCGGCACAGGCTGATCGCGGGAAACGCGGCCTGCGATCTCGCCGTCGCGCCCGCCAAGGCCTATCTGCCGGACCTGCTGCGCCGGAGGGTGTTCGGCGTCAGCGCCCAGCTCTATGCGCAGCGCCGGCTCGGCGACCAGGGGATCGGCGATTTTTCGACGCTCGGCCGGTTGGGCGCCGCGGCCGGCGCCGCCGGCGCGGCTTTGCTCGGCGTCAATCCGCTGCACATGCTGTTCGCGCAGGACCGCGAGCGGGCGAGTCCGTACCATCCGTCCGACCGTCGCTTCCTCGATCCGATCCATATCGACGCGCTCGACGGCGTGCTGCTGCCAAGCGACGCCGGCTTCGTCGAACTGGCCCTGGAGCGCGCCAAGGAAATCGCCGAGCTGGCGCGCGCCGGCGCCGTCGACTACCCGCGCGTCTGGCGCGCCAAGAGCGCCTTGCTCGAGTCGCGCTTCGCCGCATTCCGCAAAGCCCGCGCCGGCCAGCCGCGCGATCCTCTCTTCGCCGAATATGACCGTTTTATCGCCGCCGGCGGCGAGACGCTTGAGCGCTTCGCCTGCTTTCAAGCATTGGCCGAGGAGCGCCGCGGCGAGGACTGGCGGCGATGGCCCGACGATCTGCGCGACGGCGCGCCGGCGGCTTTGCGCGCTACGGCGGCGCGCTTACGCGCGCGTGTCGACTATCACGCTTTCCTGCAATGGCTGGCCGATCGCCAGCTCGCCGGCGCGGCTTCGCGCGGCAAGGCGGGCGGCCTCAGCCTCGGCCTCTACCGCGACCTCGCCATCGGCGCGGCCCCGGACGGCGCGGAAGCCTGGGCGCGGGCGCGCGAGCTTGGACAAGGCGTCTCGGTCGGCGCGCCGCCCGATCCGTTTTCGCGCGACGGCCAGATCTGGCATTTGCCGCCGCCCGACCCGCTCGCCATGGCGCGCGACGCCTGGCGCGGCTTTTCCAGCCTCCTCGCCGCCAATATGCGCCATGCCGGGCTGCTGCGGCTCGACCACGCGATGGGCCTGACCCGCCTGTTCCTCGTGCCGGACGGCGCCAAGACTTCGGAAGGAGCCTATATCTCCTACCCTTTGGAAGATTTGATCGGCCTGCTCGCGCTCGAAAGCCGCAACCATCAATGCGCCGTGGTCGGCGAGGACCTTGGCACTGTCCCGGAAGGCTTTCGCGAAAAGCTGACCGAAGCCGATATTTTCGGCATGCGCGTCCTATGGTTCGAGAAGGACGAGGAGTCCTTTCGCGCTCCCGCTGCCTATCCGGCGCTCGCCGTCGCTTGCGCCGCGACGCATGATCTGCCGACCGTCGCCGGCT
>DATGLU010000034.1:0-4154 GCA_035294045.1 Roseiarcus sp.
TGACCGGGTGGTCATTGTGACGCCGACCATCTATGGCGTCGATAGCTCCGCGACGATCGCCGCGATCGCGGGGATTGGCCGAGACCGAGCGCGGGGCGTCGTCTTTGCCGATCGGGCGACATCCGAGGAAGCGCTGAACGCGATGAACGAGGCCGGCGTCGTCGGCCTCCGCCTGTTCCTCGCGTCGCGCGACGGTCGCATCGATGCAGCGCAATCGGCTGACCGGCTCCGCTGGGCCGCCGCTCTCGCCGCGCCGCGCTCCTGGCATCTGGATATCTCTACGCCGCCCGACGTTATCGGCGTCGTGGCGCACGATCTCGCCGCCTCGCCCGTTCCGATCGTGCTTGACTATTTTGGCTGGGCCCAAGGCGGCGTACAGCAAAGGGGTTTCGACTCCATTATCGATCTACTCAAATCTGGACGGGCATATGTAAAACTTTCGGAGCCTTATCGGCTCTCCAATGACTATCCGGAATATCGGGATCTCACGCCCGTCGTTCGCGCCTATATAACCGCCAATCCGGATCGCGTGCTGTGGGGCTCCGGTTGGCCGCATGTGGCCAGTGGGGGAAACGGACATTCGCGGCTCGAACTTAGTCCCAATTTGCGAGTGGAAACTGCGCGTTTTCTCGACCTCCTGGCGGAATGGATTCCGGATATGTCAATCCGGCAAAAAATTTTGGTCGACAATCCAGAGCGGCTCTACGGATTCTCCTCGGCATGAGCGGGCGCGGCGGTGAAAAGGAGAGGGGCGTGCTCGTCCGCAAAGAAAGTAAAGCTGTTGGCCGATCACGCAGGCGTTTAGAAGGCCTTGTGGGATGCGCCGCGGCGCGTTTAGCACTTTTCAAGCGCCTCCCCGCGAGCAAATGTGATTTGGCTGGCATGAACCGGCGCATCTTCCTGGCCGGCGCCGCGGTGGCGGCCGCCTGGCCTCAAAGCGCCTCGGCGACTGAACGGCGGGCGACACGCCTTGTCGATACGACGCACTCGACCGCCGATCGGGTGCATGACGGAGTTATCTCGACTGAGCTCACCGCAAGCGGCCCGGTAGCTTCGCAATTCGATGGGCAGATCATCGAAAATCTGGATATCGAGACGGATTCGGGCAGTGGAGTTAAAGTGGATCATCGAAACGTGACGGTGCGCCACTGTCGGATACGCCACGCCGGCGGGCATGGCGTCGAGGCTTCCAACGCGTCAGCAGTCGTGATCAGGGATTGCGATATCGACCACGTCGGCGCCCCTGCGATTGGGACCGATCCGGCTGCGCAATGGGACAACGTTCATCTTGAAGATTGCCCGGGCGCAATGCTTGAGCGGATCAAGGCGTCGCGCGGCGCGGCCAACATTTATGCGCAGGACTGCCCGGGCGCCAAGCTGCGCTTCCTCGAGCTTTACGACGCGCGCGGACCGGAGCCGCGCGGTCAAAACGTGCAGCTCAATCGCTCGGCAGACTCGACGCTCGAAGATTTTTCAGCCGAAAACGGTCCGACATCATGGACCGAAGACAATATCTCCATCTTCTCTTCTGATCGATGCGCGGTGCGCCGCGGGCTTGTCAGCTACAACAACAGTCCAACCGGAGATGGCGTGATGATCGAGGGCGGCTTCGGCTGTCGGGTCGAGGACGTCGACGCTTTGATGCAGGGTAATGGCGCATTTGCGGCGGTCCCGTTGAAAGGCTCTGGTGGCGGCGGATGCGCATTTATTCGATGTCGCACCCGCGACTCCTACAATACGCCGAGAGATGGACGGGACGCGCCGAGCTCCAATAGCCTATCGATTTACGTCCGGATATCCTCAGACGCGCCGAAACACACGATTGAAGACTGCCAATACGAGGCTCTCGCCAATCCCCATAACCTGATCTGGGATTTGCGCGCCGTAAATCCGGGCTGGTCATTCGTGCGCCGTCCATTCATGCCGCGCCCACCGATCCGACTAAGTTTCGGCTGGTGAACGCGAGTATTGGAGAAATTTGGTCGGTTTGAGGAGAGGACGACGTTCATGATCCTTGGCTATTGCCGCGAAGGCGCGCTCCGACTCTTCCCAACGGCTGCGGAGCAGGAACGAGAGCTTTACACGATCGGCGCGAAAGCGTTCTACTGCGATCGGGCGGGTTTCTTCGGAAAGACGCCCGAGCTGGAACGGGCGATTGAAAACGCGAAAAAGGGGGACGTGATCGCCATAACGAGACCCTATTGCATCGCTCGTTCGACGCGCCAAGTTCTAGCGCTGATCGAGCGACTCGGGCGCAAAGGTGTCGGCCTGAAAATTCTCGACACGCCGATCGACACCAGCACCACCACCGGACGAATGATCCTCGGATCGGCGCCGCCTTGGTCCCTCGGAATGTCGCCGGTGCGCTCAGCGATGCAAGACCTCCTGTTTATTTGGCGACGTAGCCCCGGCGCGGCGACTCGCGGCGCGCCCGAAAAACGAAGCCAAGCTCAGCGGTGACGAAGCCGTCTTCTGGCGAGGTAGTCCGAAATCACCTTACGGCAAGCTGAAAAGGACCTCATTGAGCCTTATGCCTTTGCTAAGGTCGAGCCTTGCTATGGGCCTTCGACATGAAACCTTTGTATCTCAGCTCGGTCATCGCGCAACTGTCTGAATGGCGATATTGCGCAATTGCGCTCACGCTCATGCTGGCGGCCGCCTCTGCGCCGGCGCGCGCAGACTACAAGCTGATGAACGGCGATGTCCTTGACATCTCTGTCGTAGGCTTTCCTGATCTGAAGCAAAGGGCTCTTGTAGGACTGGACGGCGAGGTGGTTCTGCCGCTCGTTGGGCCGGTCAAGGTCCGCGGCGCGACAGTGGCGGAGGCTCGAGCGACAATCACCAAGGCTCTTGCCGGCCGCACACAGATCCAGTTGACGGTGGACGGAAGAGAACTGCAACACTTGATCCTGCCGAGCGAGGTGGTCGTCCAGGTCGCAGAATACCGGCCGATCTATGTCAGCGGCGATGTGGCGCTGCCGGGTGAACGACCGTTTCGACCAGGGATGACTGTACGGCAAGCGATCTCGCTCGCCGGCGGCTTCGATCGGTTGCGCCAACGTACCAATAATCCCTTTACCGCGCCTGAGGACTTCCGCGCCGACTACGAGGTCTTGTCCGCGCAGCTCGCGGCGGAGGAGGCGAAGATATGGCGCCTCCGCAACCTACTCGGAGAAAACGTCCAATTCAGCAAAAGCAGTGTCGCGCTTCCGCCCGGCTTCAACAGCCGCCTCCAGGAAGTGGAGCGCGACCAATTGCAGGCTGCTCTCGACGACCGCGACAAGGACGGCGCGCTTCTGCGCAAAGCCATCGATCACGCCAATGCACAAATGGCGACTCTGTCTGACAAGAATCAAAACGATAAACAAGCGAGCGATGACGATCAAGCCGATTACCGAAATGTAAAGGCGCTCTTCGACAAAGGGTTGACCGCCAGCGCTCGCCTTTCGGACGCTCGCCGCGCCGCGCTTCTATCAGCGGATCAGTTGCTGCAGACGATCGTGGAGACTGCGAATGTCGAGCGCCAGCGCGACGATTATAAAAGACTCCTGGAAAAAGCTCAAAATCAAGCTCGGATCGATACGCTCAAAGACCTCGAGGCCTCAGTCCTGCGCGCGGCGGAGATTGCCGTTCGCCTGAAGAGCGCCGAGCAAAAACTCAAATATGTCGGCGTTCAGCCACGTCCGTTGGAAGACCTCGCGGGCGAGCCAAGCATCGTCGTCAACCGCATTGACGAGAGCGGGGCGCAGACCCTGACCGCCGACGAGGACAAGACGCTTATGCCCGGAGACGTGGTGGTCGTGACGCTCGACGCCAAGATTTCGACCGGCTTGGGCGCGACGGCGAGGGCGCAGCCCTGATGCTCAAGCAGAGCTCGGTCGATCGCCGAAACGGGCATGGCGGCGGGCCCGCGCCTGGGGCCTCAGACTGCCCCGTCGGCATATCGAGGCGCGGGCCGTCTCGCGTGCAGGTCGGCGAGCGGAGCGGCGCCCTGCGGGTTCTGCTCGTTCACAACTTTTATCGCATACCAGGCGGCGAAGACAGCGTGGTGCGCGAAGAATTCTCGCTGCTTAAGCGAAAGGGCGTTGACGTCGAATTGTTTTCGGTTTCGAACGATGACATCCACGGCGCTCTTGGCGCGCTCGTGGCGGGGC
>DATGLU010000035.1:0-2547 GCA_035294045.1 Roseiarcus sp.
CGGTTTTAAAATGGAGCGATCCCGGGGAGAGCATTCCGTCGGCATAGGCGTCGAGGCTGGTGACGCCGCCGGCGATCACATGCGTCGAATAGGAGGAGAAAAAACGGCTGAGGTGATCGCGAACGACGACGCTCACGCGGCAATCATAGCCAGCCAGATCCGCGGCCAGCGCCTGCGCCTGCGGCTCTCTCAACCGGGACGAGAAATGTTCGGAGCTCAGCAGCGCGACATCGACGCCCGAGGAATCGATCTCGCGAAACAGCGAGGCCAGAACGTCGGCGCGCCTGTCGGCCGGGAAGGGAACGGTAAGGTCTCGAAGCTGATCATGGAAATAGCAGCAAGCGAGCGGCGCGTGATTGCGCCAAACGCCTCCATGATACGCAAGGCTGCGCGTCGGGTAGAGGATGGAGGCGTCGCGAAGCTGACGCTGATGATCGGCGCAAAACCGCTGGAGCGACGTCGTTCCAGTACGTTCGAGGCCGATATGGAGAATTAAAGTCCTTCTCAAACGAGATCCTGACGCCCCCGCGCCGGTTTCGCCCCTCAAGCATAACGACCTTGCCGCAACGATACCTCGAACGGTCCCATCCGCTCAAGCCGCGCGCCGATTGAGCCGCGGCAAATCATCCAGAAACGATTCGATTGTCGCGAAGAAGCCTGGCCAATCCGGCGGCGAATAGCCTTGCAACCTGGCGCCATAGGCCGCGCGCTGCGGCGAATCGTGTTCCATGAAGGCGCGGATCGCCGCCCGCCAGCCGGGCCCGTCGGTCGGATCGATCGTCGTCAGGCGGCCGCCGCCGATTTCCCGGAAAACGGGAATATCGGAGGCGATGACCGGAACGCCCAAGGCGAGCGCCTCGACGATCGGCAGGCCGTAGCCCTCGGCGAAGGACGGCATCAACAGCGCGCGCGATTCGAGCAGCAGCCGCTTGACGCTCGGCGTCGGCAAGCCGGACGCTTCGATGACGAATCCGCGCAAGGCGGGGCAGCGCTCGAGCATGTCGATGATCAGCTCGTTTTCCCAGCCGCGCGCGCCGATCAGGATGAGCTTCGGCGCCGCCTCGCCAAGTTCGGCGACGAGATCGCGCCAGATGTGCAGAATGAGCAGATGATTTTTCCGCGGCTCGATCGTGCCGCAGATCACGAAATAGGGCCGGCGAATGCGCCGACTCTCGCCGGCTCTCGGCGCCGCGAAGATCGGGTCCGGCGGAAGCGGCGCGACGAGAACCGGCATGTCCGCTCGCCCGAGCGTCGCCAAATGCCGCAACAGCGCCTCGCGCACGACCTCGGTCGAGACGATCGCGGCGCGGCCGAGGCGCGCCAATATGTTCATCCGCCGCGCATGACGGGGATATTCGGCGGGCACGAAATATTCCGGCATTTGCAGCGGCAGGAGGTCGTGAATGAAAAAGACCGCATCGATATGCTGCTCTTGAATCCAGCGAAGGTACCAATTGGCCTCCAGCAGGAATTGGCTGATATTGAGATAGACGCCGCCTTGCGCGAGGAATTTGCGCGGCGATTCTCCCCAAGGAAAGCCGTGCCGGCCGAGCCACGACCAGGCGTCGGCATATTGGCCCTTCCGGCCCTTCGAGATGCGATTGACCGCGGCGGCCCCGCCGTCGATCGCTGCGACGACCGCCTGATAATCGACGTCCGAATCCGGCTCGATATTCTCGCCCCAATGCTTGCGGATGTTGTCGATCGCCTCGCGCGCGGCGACCGGCTTCAGCACCCGCGGGCCGAGCGCCGTCATCATCAGCCCGGAACGATGGGCGCCGCCGCCGCCCAAGAAATGGCCGGCCAACGCGCAATCGACGCGATCGATGCCGTTCGGCGTGCGCTTGAAGACGCGCGTCACCAAGCGCGTAATGTCATACACAACCGGGCGAGAGGCCACGTCAGCCGGCCGCGGACTGATGGGGATATCCGCTGCGCAGATCGGCGCCGTTTTCCTGCATCGCGTCCATGAACGCGCCGACCTCGGCGCGCTCGCTCTCGTCGAGATGAACCGCGGCGAGACCCTCGGCGACGAAGTTCTCGTCCTGTCCCAGCGAAGCGAGCACCTGGCCGGCCAGCTCCATGACGTTGAAGCCGCCGGCCATGCCGCTGAGCGGCGCATCGAGCCCGAACCGTTGCTCAAGGCCGAGCGCCAACTCCACCGCCATCAGCGAATCGAGGCCGATCTCCGATAGAGGCTTGGTCTTACTGACGTCCTCGCGCGGCAGGCGCAAAATGCGGGCGAGTTCTTCGATGATGATGTTCGCGACTTCGCGGCGCGCCTCGTCAGGCGGCAAGCGCGCGGCGAGCTCGCGAAGATCAACGACGTTGCGCGACGGAGCCGCGGCGCCCTCGCCGTCGAGCAGGCGCTTATAGGTCGGCGAATTGAGCAGCGGCAAATGCGCCCGCGCCGTCGACCAATTCACATCGGCGATCACCATGACGCCGCCGCCGCCGGCTTCGCCTTGCAGCGAGAGCGCCTCGGCCATGAGATCGAGCGCGGCGCGCGCGTCCATTCCCTTGACGCCGGAACGCGCCGCGAGCGCG
>DATGLU010000036.1:0-3053 GCA_035294045.1 Roseiarcus sp.
ACCGATCTCGGCGTCGATCCGGCGCAATTGGTGGCGATCATTCATTACGACGGAACGCCGATCACCGCCCGTTTCATCCGCCGCGAAATCTCCGCGCGATCGCGCGGCTTTGCGGCGCCGCTCACGCGGGAGACCGTGTCGTGACTTTCCTGCCCAAACCGAAATTCCAGCATCCGGCGCTGGCGGTCAACGCGCTGGGCTTCACCCGCCGCGACTATGAGGGCGCGATCTCGACGCTTTGCGCCGGCTGCGGCCACGATTCGATCAGCGCCGCGGTCATCCACGCCTGCTACGAGCTGGCCCTGCCGCCGCATCGCGTCGCCAAGCTCAGCGGCATCGGCTGTTCGTCGAAAACGCCAACCTACATGCTCGGCCAAAGCCATGGCTTCAATTCGGTGCATGGCCGCATGCCGTCGGTGCTGACCGGCGCCAATCTCGCCAATCGCGACCTGATCTATCTCGGCATTTCCGGCGACGGCGACACCGCCTCGATCGGCCTCGGCCAGTTCGCGCACGCCATGCGGCGCGGCGTCAACATGGTCTACATCGTCGAGAATAACGGGGTTTACGGCCTCACCAAGGGCCAGTTCTCGGCGACATCGGACAAGGGCTCGAAGAGCAAGAAGGGCGTCGAGAATCTCGATTCGCCGATCGACCTCGTCGCCTTGGCCGTGCAACTCGGCGCGACATTCGCGGCGCGCAGCTTTTCCGGCGACAAGGCGCAATTGGTGCCGCTGATCAAAGCGGCTTTCGAGCATCGCGGCGCCGCCTTCATCGACGTGATCTCGCCCTGCGTCGCCTTCAACAATCACGACGGCTCGACCAAGAGCTTCGATTATATCCGCGAGCACAATGTCGCGCTGAACGCGCTCGATTTCATGACGGGTCGGGCGCCGATCGAGATCGACTATGCCGAGGGCGCGGCGGAAACCGTGGCTCTCCATGACGGCTCGACGATCACCCTGCGCAAGCTCGCCGACGATCATGATTGGCGCGACCGCGCCGCGGCTTTGGCGATCCTGGAGAAACACCGCGCCGCGGGCGAGGTCGTCACCGGCCTGATCTATCTCAACGACGAAGCCATCGATCTGCACGCCAGGCTGAAGACGGCGAAGAAGCCGCTGAACGAAATGACCGAGGCCGATCTCTGCCCCGGCGCCAAGGCGCTGGACGCGATCAACGCAAGTTTAAGGTAAAGCCCGTCAGTTCAGCCGCATCGGATGGCGATCCGGCGCGCGAAACGCGATCACCCGCTCCAATACGCGATCGATGTCCTCGCGATCCTGCTCGTTCGCGCCGTCGATCCTGGTCCTGACGTAGTTCACGACTTTCTTCACGTCGTCGCCATGCAAGAGCAGGGCTTCCTCGAAAATCCTATTGATTTGATTCATCGCGTCTTCGGGAGACATGGTCTAACTACCTTGGCGAGGGTTGCACATGCGTGAGCAAGGGCTGTTCAAGATGATCACTTCCGGGAAGCCGCCAAGTGACCGATGTTTCCGCGAACTAGTCCTTCATGCAGCATCCGCCCATGAGCGAAGCCATGATTCACAAATCGGACAACGCCATCCGCATCGTGGTCGTCACCAATAGCGAGCAACTTCTGCATGCCCAGACGGTGCGCAGCATTTGCTTCATGGAGGAGACCGGACTCCCGGCGCGCCGCGTGTTCGACGGCAACGATTTCCAAGCGACGCACATCGTCATCTATCACGACGATGAGCCCATTGGCAGTTCAAGAATACGTTGGTTCAACGGTTTTGCCAAGGTTGAGCGGACCGGGTTTCGCAAGGCTTATCG
The DNA here is from genome assembly GCA_035294045.1 of Roseiarcus sp. Classification (GTDB taxonomy): domain Bacteria; phylum Pseudomonadota; class Alphaproteobacteria; order Rhizobiales; family Beijerinckiaceae; genus Roseiarcus. Next base: position 1,801 of record DATGLU010000036.1, read on the forward strand.
GAACGTACGCGTACTGAAGCAAACCGCCGATTTCATCTTCGACCATGTCGCCCGCAAGGGTTACTCCCGTCTGGTGACGCTCGCCGAGCCGAAATACGCGGCGGTATGGACGCGCGTGCTCGGCTTTCGCCCGCTCAATGACAAGCCGCCGACCTTGTCCGGCGACGGCGAGCCTTTCATCGAATTGATCAAGGATTTGAAGGTGCCGAGCGACGCCATCTCCATCGAGACGGATGCAGGCGTGCTTTTCCGGGTGGAGGGCCACTGGCACGTACCGAGCGCTTTCGAGGTTGGCGGGGGCTGACGGCTAAAAACGAAAAAATAAAAGCCTGGCGGACTGTTAGCCCTCGCCGGCTTCGAGAGCGCTCGTTCTTAGGGCGCTCTTTTCTTTTTTGCGAACTTCTCTGAAGGCGGCGCCGCGGCTGGCCGCGCCGGCGCTCCGCGTTCACAAATTGAACAACCGCAAATAGCCGTCGCTGAACGGCGAGTCGCGTCCGGCGTCGAGGATCAAATCCTTGGCGAACCAGGGATTGCTCTCGTTCAACAGCGACAGCACGAAATCATGGACGATCTGGACCGGCTTCGAGCGGAGCCGCTCGGTCAGCACGGTCAGATAAAGCGGGATGCTGACATGGCAATCGAGATCGAGCGGCGCGAAGGCCGGGTCGAGGACATTGACCGTACCCAGCAAGCCGATGCCGAGGCCGGCCTTGACCATCATGCCGTAGGTGATCGAGGCGTCGCAGCAATGCGAGACATAGCCGCGCTCGACCAGGCGCCGCCAAGGCTTCCAGACTTCGACCTTGGCCGAGTAGCGCTCCGAGTCGATGAAAATGTGCCGCTCGAGATCGTCATGGGTCGGCATGCCCATCCGGTCGATATAGGCGCGGCTGACCAGCGGCAGGTAGTGAAAGGAGCCCATCCGCTCGGAGGTGAGATCCTGATGCGTCTCCGGCGCAAAGCCGACCATAATGTCGGTCTGGTTCTCCAACAGGCTGAGATAATTATGCGGGCTCTTCAGCTCGACGCGTATGCGCGGATGGTTTTGCGCGAGCCGCCGCAAGCCCGGAACGACAAACGTGACTCCGATCCCGTCGGTGACGCCGAGCCGCACCACGCCTTCGGCGCCTTTGAACTCGGCGCGAAGATCGCTGGTCAAGGTATGAATTTCCTGATCCAGCCGCAGCAGGGCGCGGGCGAGCTCCTCGCCGCGGCGTGTCAGAGCGGCGCCGGTCTTGCCGAAAACAACGAGC
>DATGLU010000037.1:0-3540 GCA_035294045.1 Roseiarcus sp.
CGTCTATTTGCTCTTCTCGTACTTTTACATCGCCGTGCAGCACGGCCGGGAATGGCTGCCGCCCGACTTGCCGAGCCTCTCGCTCTCCATCCCCAATACCGTGATCCTCCTGGTCAGCGGCGTCGCCGTCTGGCGCGGCGAATCGCTGCTGATCGCGGGACGCCGCGGCCCGATCGTCGCGATCCACATCCTCGCCGCCCTTGTGCTCGGCCTCGCCTTCATCAGCCTCGAAGGCTGGGAATGGTCGATGGAGAAGCTCACGCCGGCTTCGGGCTCGTTCGGCTCGCTCTATTTCATGCTCGGCGCGCTGCATCTCGCCCATCTCGTCATCGGCGCCTTGATCCTCGCCGCGCTCGCTCTGTGGTCGGCGCTCGGCTATTTCGACGCGCGCCGCAGCGCGCCGGTGAGCATCGGCGCGCTCTATTGGTATTTCGTGATCGTCGTCTGGCTCGCCGTGTTTTTCACGCTCTACATCACGCCGAGATTGAGCCTGGGTTAGCGCATGGCGTCGGATTCCGCATCTTCTGTCGTTGAACGCCCCGCGCCTGGACGCGGCGGCTTATGGCGCGGCTGGCTCTATTACGGGCTTCTGGTCCCGCCGCTCGCCTGGAGCCTGCAACTGCTGACCGATTTCGCTCTGGCGAGCCATGCCTGCTTTCCGCAGGGGACGACGCGCGCGAGCTTCCTGCCCGGATGGGAGGGGATTTGGACGGTCCTGCTCATCATCAATCTTGTCTGCCTCGCCGCCAGCATCGCCGGGCTCATTGGCGCCTTCTATTCCTGGCGACGCTTGCCGCCGCGGCCGGCGCCCAATGAGCATGACGACCTTCTGGGTCCGGGAGAAGGGCGCCTCCGCGTCTTCGCCGCCTCGGGCTTCCTGATCAGCTTCCTGTTCACGATCGCCATCCTGTTCAACACGTCCTCGCTTTCGGCGCTCTCGACATGTTCGCAAGCCTAACGCGGCGCTCGCTCCGCCTGATCTGCCTGTCGATCGTTGGCCTCGCCAGCGCCGCGGCGGCGCAGGAAAATTTCAGGCCGCTCGCTCTCGGCTCGCCTTCGCGCGGCGCCGAGTTGATCGCGGCCAAAGGCTGCGGCTCGTGCCACATGATCCCCGGCATAGGCGGCGCCGACGGCTTGGTAGGGCCGCCATTGATCAAGATGGGGCGGCGCATTTTCATCGCCGGGCTTTTGCGCAACACGCCGCAGAATCTGGCGGCCTGGGTCTATGACCCGCAGCGCTTCGTACCCGGCAACGCGATGCCCGCGACCGGCTTGAGCCAGTCCGACGCGATCGATGTCGCCGCTTATCTCGAGACCCTTCGATGACGCAAAAGGCGTGATGCAATCATGCGCATAGGCCGATATCCGACGATCTGCGCGATCCTTGTCGCGGCTTTGGCCGCGCTACCCTCCTTGGCCGCGGCGGCCGATTGTCCCGCCGATCATGACGCGCTTCAGAAAGCGCTCAAGGCGAGCGTCAAGCCCAGCGGCGGCCCCAGCAATGGCGGGCTCGACAACAACGAATGGGCCGCCTTGGTGACGCGGGCGGGCGTTGTCTGCGCCGTCGCTTTCAGCGGCAACAGTCCGAACGATCAATGGCCGGGCAGCCGCGCCATCGCCGCGGAGAAGGCGAACACCGCCAATGCGCTGAGCCTGAATACGTTCGCGCTGTCGACCGCCAATCTCTATGCCGGCGCCCAGCCAGGCGGCTCGCTCTACGGCTTGGCGACGACCAATCCGGTCAATGTCGCCGTTCTCTATGCGGGCGACCCCAGCAAGTTCGGCTCGGCCGCCGATCCGCTGGTTGGCCAGCATCTCGGCGGCGTCGTCACATTCGGCGGCGGCCTCGCGCTCTACGATGGCAATGGCGTCGTCGGCGCGCTTGGCGTCAGCGGCGACAGTTCCTGCGCCGACCACAATGTCGCCTGGCGCGTACGCCAGGCGCTCGGCCTCGATAAAGTGCCGGCCGGCGTCGGACCGGACCGCAATGACGAAATCATCTATGACGTGACGCCGGACAAGACGAGCCCATCCGGCTACGGCCACGCCAAATGCCGCGGTACGGAGCCGGAAGTCGCCGAGCAGATTCATGCCGGCTTCGTGCCGCGCTGGGCCAAGGTGATGAAGTGAGCGAGGTCCCGCCCGCGGCGACCCGGATGGGCGTCACCGTGGCTTTCGCCGCGATTGTCCTCGCCGGCGCAATCGTCGCGGCGCGCTATGACGGCCATATCCGCCTGCATTGGCAGCCGCGCTATCCTTACGAACGCCAGGCGATCACGCTGTTTCTCGGGCGCAAGGACCGGACGGACGAGGTCATGCAATGAGGAATCGCTTGGCGCGCCAGCTCGCCTTGCCGACTTTGGCGAGCTTGTTGATGTTTGTCGCAGCGCCGGCGCATGCGGCGCAGCCGCCTTTGAGAGTCTGCGCCGATCCCAACAATCTCCCCTATTCGAACCAGGCGGGCGAAGGGTTTGAAAACAAGATCGCCGGGTTGATCGCCGGCAAGCTGGGACGGCCGCTGCAATTCGTATGGCGCGCCCAGAGGCGGGGATATTTGCGCGAAGGGCTCAAGGCCGGCGAGTGCGATCTCGTCACCGCCGAGCCCTCCGCCACTTTCATGATCCTGACGACCCGGCCCTACTACCGCTCCACCTACGTCTTCGTCTCGCGGCCCGGCGAGCCGGCCGTCTCCTCGTTCGACGATCCGGCGCTGAGGACCAAGAGGATCGGCGTGCAGCTCATCGGCGACGATGGCATGAATTCGCCGCCCGCCCACGCGCTCGCAGCACGCGGGATCATCGACAATGTGCGCGGATTTCCAGTCTATGGCGATTATCGCAACGCAAACCCGATCTCCAGCATCGTCGCCGCCGTCGCCGATGGCCAGATCGACGTCGCGGCGGTCTGGGGCCCGATCGGCGGCTATTTCGCCAGCCGCCAGAATCCGCCGCTGATCGTCACGCCCGTCGCGGCGAAGCTGACCGATCGCATCCCGATGAGCTTCGACATTTCGATGGGCGTCCGCAAGAGCGACCCCGATCTCGGCGAGGCGGTTCAACGCGCCTTGGACGATCTCGCCCCTCAGATCGCGACGATCCTCAAAGCCTACGGCGTTCCCCTGGCGGCGCGGCCCGGGCAGGTCCTCGACCAGTGATCAGTCCCGCGCCGGCGCGGCCGAGCGGCGCAGCCGATAGCCGCGCTGGGCGAGCGCGAACGCGACGACGCCGCAACAAAGCGCGATGGCCATATCGCGCCACGCCGCGCGCCCGTAAGCGGCGAAGCGGATCGCTTCAACCACATGGGTGAAAGGATTGGCGAGCGCGAGCCAGTAGAGATAGTCGGCGCCGCTTTCCCTGAGCTTCCACAGCGGATAGAGCGCCGAGGAGACGAAAAACATGGGAAAGATCACGAAATTCATTGTGCCGGCGAAGTTTTCGAGTTGTCTGACATAGACCGAGAGAAGCAGGCCGATCGCGCCGAGGACGCAGGCGCAGAGGCTGACGACGGGCAGAAGGTACAGCCATCCCGACCAGGGAATCG
>DATGLU010000038.1:0-3309 GCA_035294045.1 Roseiarcus sp.
TTTATCGCCGCTTTGGGATGGGCGACGATTTTTCTCCCCGCCAATGTCGCCGCGCAGCAACCGAATGGCGACAAGCCGGCAATGGACGCGGCCGGCTCCCCGGACGACGAAGGTCCGATGGGCATGGATCGCGAAACGGGCATGGATCGCCGTCCAAGCCCGGAAGACCGGCGGGCTTTTCTCGACGCGCGCATCGCCGCCATTCACGCCGGGCTCCAGCTTACGCCGGACCAGGAGAAATTATGGCCGCCGGTTGAGAACGCCGTGCGCGACGCCATTTCGTCGCTGACGGAGGCGCGGCATAAGATGAAAGCCGCGTCCGAGGGCGAGAAGCCCGATCCGATCGCGCGGATGCGGCGGATGGCCGAGATGAGCATGATGCGCGCGCAGAGCTTGACCAAGGTCGCCGACGCCGCCCAGCCTCTCTATGCGGCGTTGAGCGACGATCAGAAATGGCGTCTCCGCGTCCTGCTCCATGCGATGCACAGGCACGGCTCACATGGGATGGGTGGCATGATGATGCGACGCGGCTGGGAAGAGCGGCGGCCGGAAGAGGACTGAGAAAAGTCGTTTCTGTCTGGCTCCGCCAAAACGACAAAAGCCTTGACTCTCCTTGTGTTCGATTCTTTTATAGAACAAAGAGAGAACATGGTCAATCTGTCCATTCATGTCGCCGGACCGCAAATTGGAGACCGTGGCGCATTTGCGCAGCGCCCTTGCCGGGATCGAGAACCAGGCCGGGCCGCGGCGGCGCGCCGAGTTCCGTTTGCCGGTGGCGCGAGCTTTGGACGGCGCGCTTGGCGGCGGGCTCGCCGCCGACGCGCTGCATGAAATTGCGCCGGCCAATCCCGGCGACGGCGCGGCGACGATGGCCTTTGCGCTTTGCCTTGCCGGGCGGTTCTGCGCCGCCGCGCCGCGGCGCGGCGCGGCGCTGATCGCTCACGAGGAATTCTGCGCCCGCGAGACCGGCGCGCTTTATGAGCCGGGTCTCGCCGCTTTCGGCCTGAAACGCGATCAACTCTTTTTCGTGAACGCGCCGGACGGGCGCGCCTTGCTCTGGACCCTGGAGGAGGCGCTCAAAAGCGGCGCGCTCGCCGTCGTCGTCGGCGAATTGTGGAGCGTCGCCAAACATTATGGTCTCGCCGCCTCGCGCCGGCTGCTGCTGGCGGCGCGCAGCGGGACGACGCCGGCGCTGCTGGTCCATGGCGGCCTGTTCGGCCATGCCGCCGCGCTCTCCACCGCCGCCGAGACCCGTTTCGAAATCGCCGCCGCGGCGAGCCGTCCTCTGGCGCCGGCGAGCGGCGCTCTCGGCTTGCCGGGCGCGCCGGCTTTCAACGTCCGGCTGGTCAAGGCGCGGCTCTCGCCCGCCGCGCAAGGCCCGCCGACGCGGCTTTTCGACGAGACGCGCGTTCAGCGTCTCGAATGGTCGAGCGTCGAGAAAAGCTTCCATGATCCGACGGTACCTCTCCCTGTGGCTCCCGCGGCTCGCGACGGATCGCGCCCGCGCATTGCTGCGGCGTGAGCGCGGCGCTGTCCCTCCATCCGCGCCGCTCGCCGTCTACGCCAAGATCAAGAATGCGCAGCGCCTCGTCTGCGTCGATCGCGTGGCGGCGAGTCTCGGCCTGACGGCCGGGCTGCCGCTCGCCGACGCGAAGGCGCGCCGGCCTAATCTCGTCGCCGTCGAAGCCGATCCGATCGAAGAGGGCAGGCTGCTCGCCCGCATCGCCGATTGGCTGCAGCGCTTCACGCCGCTCGTCGCGCTGGACGGCGCGGACGGGATCATGCTCGACATTGCCGGCGTCGCCCATCTTTTCGGCGGCGAGGAAGCTCTGGCGCGGGACATCGAGACGCGCCTTGCCGGCCAAGGCCTCGCCGCGCGGGCCGGAATCGCCGATTTCCCGCGCGCCGCCTGGGCGCTGGCGCGCTTCTCCAAACAGCCCATCGCGCCTGTCGGGATTGATGGAAAATCCTTTGCGCAATTGTACCATGGCCTGCCGCTCGCCGCGCTCGGCTTAAGCGAGAGCGTCGCCGCCGAAATGGCGCGCGCGGGCCTGCGCCAGATCGGCGATGTCGCTATGCGGCCGCGCGCGCCGATCGCCGCGCGTTTCGGCGAGGACGTGATCGCCCGGCTCGACGCGCTTTCAGGCCTGGAGCGCGGCGCGCTGTCGCCGCGTTTCGCCGCGCCGGACTTTACCGCCGAGAGGCGTTTCGCCAGCGCGATCCAGGAGCGCGCCGCGATCGAGGCGACGCTGTTCAAGCTGGCGGAGAATTTGGCCGCCTTGCTGCAACGCCAGGCCAAAGGCGCGCGACGGCTCGAACTGGCTCTGTTCCGCGTCGACGGCGCGACGCGCCGCATTGTCGTCGGCGCCAGCCGGCCGCTCAACGAGGCGAGCGCGATGGCGCGGCTGTTCCGCGAAAAGTTCGAGGCGCCTGAAGAGAGCGAATTCGATCCCGGCTACGGCTTCGACGTGCTGCGCCTTTCCTGCCTTCTCGCCGAGCCGCTCGCGCCGGCGCAGGGCGATTTCGCGCGTCCGCCGCATGAAGAAGACGGCCGCGCCTTGGCCGATCTTCTCGACCGGTTGAGCGCGCGGCTCGGCGCGCGCCGCGTCACGCGGATCGAATGCATCGAGACGCATATTCCCGAATTCGCCGTGACGGCGGTTCCGGCGACTTTGGGCGAAGCGCGGCGGGCCCCCTCCACCGTCCTTCGGGCGGTCCCCCTCCCCCGCTTCGCGGGGGAGGAAAAGCACGCCGTCCTCCCCCGCGAAGCGGGGGAGGGGGACCATGCGAAGCATGGTGGAGGGGGCCGCCGGCGCTTGGGGATTGATGCGCCCGCCCGCCCCTTGCGCCTCTTCGAGCGGCCCGAGCCGATCGAGGCGATCGCCGAAGTGCCGGACGGTCCGCCTCTGCGCTTCAAATGGCGGCGCGCTCTGCACGAAGTCGCGGCCATCGAAGGGCCGGAGCGCATCGCCGCCGAATGGTGGCGCCGCCCCGGCGGTCTGACCCGCGACTATTTCCGCGCCGAAGACGCCGAGGGCCGCCGCTTCTGGCTCTATCGCGAAGGCCTCTATGGCCGCGAGACCGCGCGGCCGAAATGGTACATGCACGGGCTGTTCGGATGAAGCCGCGGCTGACCCTCATCCGGCCGCTTCGCGGCCACCTTCTCCCGCAAGCGGGAGAAGGGGTTCTACACCGCCTGACGAAGTTTCGTGGCGTCGATGAAGGCTGTAGCGCGCCCCCTCTCCCGCTTGCGGGAGAGGGTTGGGGTGAGGGTAAGCCGCGGCGTACGGGATTAGCGAGGTTCGGCAA
>DATGLU010000039.1:0-2989 GCA_035294045.1 Roseiarcus sp.
GCGGCCTGATCGGCTATCTCGGCGAGCTTCTGACAGATACGCGCGGCACCGCAGTGATGAACCGGCTGTTCCATGCCTATGCGCCGTGGAAGGGCGAGATCGCCGGGCGGCGCAACGGCGTGTTGATCTCGAACGATTCCGGCGAAGCGGTCGCCTATGCGATGTGGAACCTCGAAGATCGTGGCCCGATGATGATCGAGCCGGGCTGGAAAGTGTACCAGGGCATGATCGTCGGCGAGCATACGCGCGACAACGATCTCGAAGTCAACGTGCTCAAGGGTAAGAAGCTCACCAACATCCGCACCCATTCGAAGGACGAAGCGGTGCGGTTGACCCCGCCGATCCAGATGACGCTCGAAAAGGCGCTCGCCTATATCGAGGACGACGAGCTCGTCGAAGTGACGCCGAAATCGATCCGCCTGCGCAAAGCGCTGCTCGATCCGAACGAGCGGAAGAAAGCGGAACGAGCGCGAGCGAGCGGTACGTAAGGGGTTTTCCTCCCCCGTGAAGCGAAGCGGAACGGGGGGGGGGACCATGCGAAGCATGGTGGAGGGGGGCTAGGATAATCCTCAACCTCCGCGGCCCCCTCCACCGCGCTACGCGCGGTCCCCCTCCCCCGTCTTCGACGGGGGAGGAAAGTCATCCGCCCTCGTGGAAGAACTCGTAGACGATCCGCGCCGTCGCCTGGTTCACGCCCGCCACCTTCTCCAAATCCGCCAGCCCGGCCCGCGCCACTGCTTTCGCGGTGCCGAAGGCGTTGAGCAGGGCGCGCTTGCGCGCCGGGCCGATGCCGGGGATTTCGTCGAGCGGGCTCTTGACGAATTCGCGCTTGCGCTTGGCGCGATGCGTGCCGATGGCGAAGCGATGGGCCTCGTCGCGCAGCCGCTGGACGAAGTACAAGGCTGGGTCCCGCGCGGGCAGCCTGAAGGGTTCTCGGCCGGGGATGAAGAAGGTCTCGCGGCCGGCATTGCGGTCCGGGCCCTTGGCGATGGCGACGAGGCGCGGGCCTTCGATCCGCAGCGTGGCGAAGACTTCCCGCGCCGCTTCCAACTGGCCCTTGCCGCCGTCGATCAAGACAAGGTCGGGCCATTCGGGAAAAGCGCCCGCTTCCGGCTCGGGCTTGGCGGCGGGGACGGTCTCGCCGCTTTCGGTCAATTCGGTGCGCCGCGCCGCCTTGGCGAGGCGGGCGAAGCGGCGCGTCAGCACTTCGCGCATCATCGCGTAATCGTCGCCCGGCGTCAGCTCCGTACTCTTAATGTTGAAGGTGCGGTAATGCGCCTTCATGAAGCCGTCCGGGCCGGCGACGACCATTGCGCCGATCGCGTTCGTTCCCATAATGTGCGAATTGTCGAAGACGTCGACGCGGCGGATCGGCTCGTCGAAACCGAAGGCCGCGCCAAGCGCGGCGAACAGCTTTTCCTGCGTCGCCGCCTCGGTGAGCTTGCGCGATAGAGCCTCGTGGGCGTTGCGCAGGGCGTTCTCGACCAATTCGCGCTTCTCGCCGCGTTGCGGCCGGCCGACGGCGATCCTCCGCCCGGCTTTCACGCACAGCGCCTCGCTCAAGATCGGCGCGCTTTCGATATCGTGCGACAGAAGAACGAGTCGCGGCGCCGGCCGGTCGGCGTAGAATTGGCCGAGGAAGGAATCGAGCACTTCGGCGGCGCTCATCGAGCGGTCGGCGCGCGGAAAATAGGCGCGGTTGCCCCAATTCTGGTAAGTGCGGAAAAAGAACACCTCGATGCAGAATTGCCCCGCCTCCTCAGCGACGGCGAAAACGTCGGCCTCGGCGATGCTGCGCGGGTTGATCGCCTGCTCGCCCTGGATGGCCGAGAGCGCGGCGATGCGGTCGCGCAGCCGCGCCGCCTTCTCGAAAGCCAAATCTTCGGCCGCCTGGCGCATCTCCTCGGCCATGCGGTCGCGCACGGCGCGGCTCTTGCCGGAGAGGAAACCTTTCGCCTCCTCGACCAGGGCTTGGTAATCCTCGTCCGACACTTCATGCGTGCACGGGCCGGCGCAGCGCTTGATCTGGTACAAGAGACAGGGCCGGGTGCGATTCTCGAAATAGGAATCCGAGCAGGTCCGCAACAGGAACGCGCGCTGTAGCGCGTTGAGCGTGCGCCCGACCGCGCCGGCGCTGGCGAACGGGCCGAAATAAGCGCCCTTGATGCTGCGCGCGCCGCGATGCTTGGCGAGTTGCGGCGCGCGGTGGCCGCTCGTCACCAGAATGTAGGGAAAGCTCTTGTCGTCGCGCAGCAGCACGTTGTAGCGCGGCTTCAATTGCTTGATCAGATTGGCTTCGAGCAGCAGGGCCTCGGCTTCCGTCTCGGTCGAAACGAAGACCATCGAGGCGGTGCGGGCGATCATCTTGGCGATGCGCGCCGACTGCATTTCCGGGCGCATATAGCTGGCGATGCGCTTCTTGATGCTGCGCGCCTTGCCGACATAGAGCACTTCGCCATCGGCGGCGATCATCCGGTAGACGCCCGGGCCGAGCGGCGCCTGCCGCCAATGCGCCTTGATCGCCGCCGCGCCGCGGGCCAGCGCGTTCGGCGCGGCTTCGTCTTCGGCGAGCGCCAGTTCGAAGCCGGCTTCGCTCTCGTCGTCCTCGAGCGTCGGCTCCGGCGGGGCGTCGAGGAGCGGCTCGGCGGGCTGATTTTTCGGCGCGGGCATGGGTCAGATTTATGCGGCAGGACGGAGGATGGGAAGGGCGCACTCTTCCTCCCCCGCTTCGCGGAGGAGGAGACGTTCCGCCTCTATCTCCCCAGGAACGCCTGGTTCTGCTTCTCCAGCTCGCGCCCGTAGACCCTGAGCGCATGCGCTTCGCTGAGCACGCCGACGATCTTGCGCGATTGCGCGTCGGCGACCACGGCGAGCGTGTCGGCCTCGCTTTCGTCGAATGCGTCGACGGCGGCGCGGATCGTCGTCTGGGCGGTGATGAAATTGTTGCGCCATTGCGCCAGCTGGGTGATCGGCTCGGAATCGTTATGCG
>DATGLU010000040.1:0-2368 GCA_035294045.1 Roseiarcus sp.
GACATAGCCGCCCGACCATTTGAGCGCGGCCGCGACCATGTCGTCGATCAAGCGATGCTCGTAGGTCAGGCCGGCGGCGGCGAATTTCGCCTTGAACTCGTTCTCGTACGTTTCCTGGAAGATATCCTTGAAGCGGCCGTCATACGCCTTGAGAATCGTATTCTTGGTCGAGAGATAGACCGGATATTTGCGCATCAAGCCGTAGTTCAGCGAGGCGCGGGCGAAATCGCGGATCGACTGATCGAGATTGTACATGCTCATCGCGACGCCGGCGCCGGGGAATTTGAACACTTCCTTCTCGATCACCGTCCCGTCGTCGCCCTCGAACTTGATCGTCAGCCGGCCCTTGCCCGGCACTTTGAAATCGGTCGCGCGATATTGGTCGCCATAGGCGTGGCGGCCGATGACGATCGGCCGCGTCCAGCTCGGCACGAGGCGCGGCACGTTCTTGCAGATGATCGGCTCGCGGAAGATGACGCCGCCGAGAATGTTGCGGATCGTGCCGTTCGGGCTCCTCCACATCTCCTTGAGATTGAATTCCTTGACCCGCGCCTCGTCGGGCGTGATCGTCGCGCATTTCACGCCGACGCCGCAGGCCTTGATCGCCTCGGCCGCGTCGATCGTCACCTGATCGTTGGTGGCGTCGCGATGCTCGACGCCGAGATCGAAATATTGAAGCTGGATATCGAGATAGGGATGGATGAGCTTGTCGCGGATCAAGGCCCAGATGATGCGGGTCATCTCGTCGCCGTCGAGCTCGACAACCGGGTTCTTGACCTTGATCTTGTCCATCGAAAAATTCGCCCTTTCTCGCGACGCGCCCCGCGCCGGGCGCGCTATAGCATCGGCGCGGGGCGAGGCAAAGCCGCGAGGCGGCTTCAATAGCCGACGGTGAAGCGGCGGCGCGAATGGGCCGGCTTTTCGACCTCGTCGACAAGCGCGATCGCGTAATCCTCGGCCGAGATGTTGCTGCCCTTGTTATGGGTCAGCAATTGATCGCCGCCGAGGCGGAATTTGCCGGTGCGCTCGCCGGGCGCGATCACCGCCGAGGGCGACAGATAGGTCCAGTCGAGCCTCTTCTCCTCACGCAACAGGTCGAGGAAATCGCCGCCGGCCTTGGCTTCGGCTTTGTATTGCGGAGGAAAGTCGGGCGTGTCGTGGAGCTTCTTGCCAGGCGCGACTTCGAGGCTGCCGGCTCCGCCGACGACGAGATAGCGGGGAACGCCCGACGCCTTGACCGCGGCGATCAGCTTCTTGGCGTCGCTATCGAGGAAATGCACCGCGCTGATTGCGGCGTCATGGCCTTTCAGCAATTCGGCGAGGCCCTTCTCGTCGAACACGTCGCCCTTGCGCGGCGTGACTCTCGCCAAAGCCGGGACCTTTTCCGGGCGCCGGACGATGGCGGTCACGTCATGGCCGCGGCGGCTGAGCTCGGCCAGCACGCGCGAGCCGATCATGCCGGTGGCGCCGATCAGCGCGATTTTCATCATCGTTCTCCATGTGGTATAGAATAGATACCAGATGACGACCTGGATAGGAGATGTAAAGAAGGAACCTGAACGTGATCAGGTTACTTTGACGAAACCGCATGGCCGCGCGATGAAAACCGCCAACCCTTACGACGCCAATTGTCCGACCCGCCTGGTCCTCGACCGGATCGGCGACAAATGGGCGGTGCTGATCCTCGGCCTGCTCGATGGCGCGCCGCAGCGCTTCAATCAATTGCGCCGAAGCATTGACGGCCTGTCGCAGAAAATGCTGTCGCAGACGCTGAAGAGCCTGGAGCGCGACGGGCTGGTCCAGCGCCGCGCCTTCGCCACGGTGCCGGTGACGGTCGAATATTCGATCACGCCGCTCGGCCGCACCCTCAGCGCCACCCTCGAATCGCTGCGTCTCTGGGCGGAGAGCCATATCGGCGATGTGCTGGCGGCGCAGAAAAGGTACGACGCCAAGGCGGGGTAGGGGCCTCGTTCCCGCAGGGGCGCGCGGTTGGAACGCTACGCGCCGCCACAACCTTTACACGTCCTGCCCGGCCTTGCGCCGGGCATCCACCCCTATCCGGGAGCCAAAATGCCGAAGATTCGTTGCGGCGGCGTCGCGTTGATGGCCGGGACACGCCCGGTCAAGACGCGTGGTCGTTGTACTAAGCGCACGCTCTCGCCCGTTTCGGGCGTACTTCAATTTCCCAGGACAGCCCTGCCGGAGGGAAACGTCATCCGCGACTGCTACCGATTCAGGATGTTGCCGCCCGGTATATTGGCCGGCGGGATGGGCGGCGCGTCCGTGGGGAAGAATCGCTGGCTCGGGGCGCGGCGCGGCGGCGGCTGTAGCTGCGGGTCGGGGAGCTGATTGGGATTGACGCCGGCCG
>DATGLU010000041.1:0-4976 GCA_035294045.1 Roseiarcus sp.
GGCGGCACCTGCACCGGCGAGCACGGCGTCGGCCAGAAGAAAGCGCCCTATCTCGAAGAGGAGCATTCCGCGGCGACGCTGGATTTGATGCGCCGGGTCAAGGCCGCCCTCGATCCGCGCAATCTGATGAATCCGGGAAAGATTTTCACCGAATAGGAACGCGGCGCATCCGCGCCGGCGGCGACGATTAGCCGTGCGCAACCCGGCTCTTCCGTCACCCTCGCGCCACGAAGTCGGCTATTGTGCGCCCGGAACCGGCCGCCGGCCTCGCCCTTTCAATCGACGTTCCGCTTTGCGCGTATTTCTGACCCTTGTCGCTCTCGTGCTGATCGCCGTGCTGACCACGGCTCTGGTCGGCCCCTATTTCATCGACTGGTCGCAGCACCGCGCGGCGGTCGAAAAGGAGCTGTCGGCGGCTTTGGGCCGTCCCGTCGTCGTCAAAGGCGCGATTAACGCGGCATTGCTGCCCGTCCCTTATTTGAAGCTCGCCGATGTCGCGGTCGGCGGGGCGGATGGCGGCGCCGATTTGTCCTGCGCGGAGGCGAAGCTCGAACTCTCGCTCGCGCCGCTGGTCCGGGGCGAAATCCGCTTCACCGACGCGGTCTTCGAGCGCCCGCGCATCGAGATCAAGCGCAATGCCGGCGGCGCGATCGCCTCGCCGCTTCTCAACGTCAAGGTGGCGCCGGAATCGGTCGGCCTCGACACGATCGCGCTTCATGACGGCTCGATCGTCATCGATGGCGCGGCGGGCGCGCCGCCGATCACGATCGGCGGCGTCTTCCTCGACGCCGAGGCCGATTCGCTGCGCGGCCCTTTCCAGGGGCGAGGCCGCGCGGCGGGCCCGGACGGACGGGCGGTCGCCTTCCATTTCGCCACCGGCGTGATGCAAAAAGGCGCGCTGCCGATCAAGTTCGCCGCCGATCTTGGCCCGGCCGCGCCGCGCGCCGAATTCGACGGCGCGCTCGTGCTCGGCTCTGGCGATTTCGCCTATGCCGGCGGCGCGGTTTTTTCGGGCGCGTTCGCTCGTCAGGGCGCCGCGCCGACGCCGTGGCGCATCGCCGGCGATCTTTCCGCCGATTTCGAAACCGCCAAGCTGAAGAAGCTCGAAGCGCGGCTGGGCGAAGAGCCGCGCGGCTTGACGCTGCAGGGCTCGGCCGAAGCGCGTTTCGGCGCCGCGCCGCGCCTTGCCGTCACGCTCGGCGGCAAAGAGCTCAATCTCGACGCGCTATTGCGCGGCAAGGGCGAGGATTCGGCGCCGCCGGAACGCGCCTACCGGGCGTTGGCCGCGTTCCTGTCGAATGCCGGTCTGGACAGGGGGCCGCCGCTGCCGGTCACGGTCAAGGTCGACGCGCCCGGCATCATTCTCGGCGGCGATGCGCTGAACGACGGCGAGATCGACGCGTCGGCGGCGCCCGGCGGGCCGGTCACGCTCGGCCTGCAAGCGCTCGCGCCAGGCCAAACCCGCCTCGCCGCGTCGGGCGAGGTCGAGCTCGGGCCGGCGAGTCATTTCAAGGGCGCGCTCGACATTCGCGTCGGCGATCTCGACCGCTTGCGCGATTGGATTTCCCAAGGCGACGACGCCCTGCATGGCCGCCTCGCCGCGATCGGCGCGGCTTTGCCCTATAGCGCGGCCTCGCTCGCCGGCGACGTCGATCTTTCCGAAACCAGCTTCGTCGCGCGCAATATGACGCTCGGCGTGGCGCGCTCGACACTCAAAGGCGATCTCGCCTGGACCCGCGCCGTCGGCGCCGATCGCGACCGATTGTTCCTCGACCTCAAGACCGATTCGCTCGATCTCGACGCGCTGCCGAATTTCGCCGCCGGCGGCGATTTTCTGCGCGATGTCGATCTCAATCTCACGCTCGACGCGAGCGCGCTCCATCTGGCCCGTTTCGGCGAAGGGGCCGTCGACAGCGGCTCGCTGAACCTGCGCCTCTCCAAGACCGGCGAGGACGTGACGCTCGATCATCTCGCCATCGCCGATCTCGGCGGCGCGACGATCGAAGCGGACGGCGCGCTGAAACCATCCGAGCGCTGGCTCAATGTCGATGTCGACGCTCAGCGGTTGCGCGATTTCGCTCTGGTTCTGCGGCGCATTGCGCCCAGCGCCGCCGCGCAGAAGCTGGTCGAGCGCGCCGGCGCGCTGTCGCCGGCCAAGCTGACCTTCGAGGCGCGCGCGACCGGCGCGGCGAAGGACAGCGTCTTTGCGCCCGATACGCTGGCCATACGCGGCTTCATGGGCGCGACGAAAATCGCCGCGAAAATCGACCGTCCGGCGGATTCGGGCGGCAAACTTGTCGCGACGGCCTCGCTCGACGCCCCTGAAGTTTCCGCTCTGCTGCGCCAATTCGGCCTGCAGGCGCCGCCTTTGACCGGCCTCGGCCGCGGCGCCGTCGACCTTCGCGCCGAAGGCGATTGGAGCCGCGGCTTCGCCGGCGAGGCGACGGCTTCGCTCGCCGGCGCCGATCTGGCCTGGCGCGGCCGCGCCCTCGGCCCGGATGCGACGGCCAGCGGCGCGCTGACTTTGAAGAGCGCCAATCTGCTGCCGCTTCTGGCCGCGTTCGGCGTCGTCTCGCGCGAGGCAGGCGGGCGCGCCGGCGCCGATCTTTCCGCCGATTTGACCTGGCGCGGCGGCGAGGCGCGTCTGGCGCATCTGAAAGGCGTCGCGGCGGGCTCGGCGGTCAGCGGCGCTCTGACCTATCAGGCCGCGCCGCGCCCGGCCGAGGCGGCGGCGACGCCTGGCGCGCCCCCGGCCGATCCGCCGCCCCTGATTCAAGGCGCCCTGACGCTCGATCGGCTGCCGTTCGGCGCGCTCGCCGCGCTGGCGCTCGGCCCGGCGCAGCCGGCCAAAGCCGGCCAGCCATGGTCGGACCTCAAATTCTCGCCGGTCGTCGCCAATCCGCCCTCCACCGACCTGGCGCTGACGATCGGCTCGCTCGACCTGATGAACGGCCTTGCGGCGCGTGACGCCAATATCCGCCTGAAGATCGGGCCGACCGCGACGGCGCTCGACGATGTTTCGATGCGCCTCGCCGGCGGTGCCGTCAGCGGCCATGCGACTTTGCGGCGGGACGGCGCGACCGCCGCCATTGCCGGCCGCATCGCGCTCGATTCGATTTCGCTCGATCGCGCCGGATTCAACGCCAAGCTCGCCGGCGCGATCGATTTTGCCGCCACCGGCCAGAGCGAGGCGGCGCTCGTCGCGGGCCTCGCCGGCTCGGGCCATATCGAGCTCGCCGCCGCCGAGTTGCCGCGCCTCGACCCCGGCGCGCTAGACCGCGTCGTCGCCGCCGCGCAAGCGAACGGCTTCGACATCCAGAATGCCGACATCGATCACATGCTCGCGGCCGAGATGGATCGAAAGCCGATGAAAATCGCCGACCAAAGCGCGCCGGCCGCGCTGAGCGCCGGCGTGTTGCGCGTCGGGCCGCTTGCGGCGGCCGATCAGACCGGCGATGCGAAAGTGCAAGCGAGCCTCGATTTGCGCTCTTTCGACCTCGATATCCGCGCGGCGATCAGCGAGAAGCAAGCGCCGAAGCAATTCTGGAGCGGGCCGCCGCCGGCGATCGCGGTCGCCTTGAAGGGCCGGGTCGGCGCGCTGGCCCGCGACATCGATGCGGCGAGCCTCGCCAACGGCCTTGAAGCGCAGGCGATCGCGCGCGAAACCGAGCGCATCGCGGAATTCGAAGCGGATGTTCGCGAGCGCGCCTTTTTCAATCGCCGGCTGAAAGCCGCGCATTTCATGCGCCAGCGCGAGCTGGAGTTGCAGGCCTATGCCGCCGCTCAGGCGCAATTGAAATCCGAAGCCGAGCGCCTCCGCGTCGAGGACGACTTGCTCAAGGCGAGCGAGGATGCGCGCAAGGCGGAAGAAGCCCGGAAGGCTAACGAAGCGCGCCAAGCGGAGGAAGCGAAAAAGGCTGACGACGCGCGCAAGGCCGAAGAGGAAGCCCGCAAGCTGCTCGCCGCCCCGCCCTTGCCGCCGCCCGTGCCCGACACGCCGCCCAATTCTCTCGCCTCCCCGACCGCGTTGCAGCCGCCGCCAAAGCCGCCGCCGCGGCAGCTCGATCCGACGGGGATTTATTGAGCGAAGTTCGTACCTGGCCATGTGTCGTTCCCGCGCAAGCGGAAAATCCAACCCGGTCTATCGGGCAAGCGACGAGCGCTCCTCAGCGCTCCGCCAACGCTTCGAGTACGAAAACGCGGATCGCCGAGGAGAGATTGGCGCTTTTCCGCTCTGCGTCGATGGTCGCGACGAGCGCGCTGACCGAGCGGCCGCGCCGCCGGGCGAGCGCCTTGAGCTCGCGCCAGAAGGCGTCTTCGAGCGAAATGCTGGTGCGATGGCCGGCTATGGCGATCGAGCGCTTGACGATCGCGGCGCCTCGCGCTTCGTCAGTCGCCATTGCCGGCGGGCTTGTCCAGCCGATGCCCTTCGAGGCGCTTCGCCTGCGCCTCCCGCTCGGCTTTCAGCCGCCGGCGCTCTTCTTTGCTGCGGCCGAAAGCAAGCCTGTTGGCGGCCGCCAGGTCCTCGGCGGCGGCCTTGGCTTCCCGCTTGCGAGTCTGGCGGAGACTGACGATCTCGCCCATCCCGAAACCTACTTTTTGCGGAAGGCGTCGATCGAGACGACTTTCGTCGCCTCATCTTTTTCCGGCGTCTTGCGCGCCTCTCCCGCCGCCGGACGGCCGGCGCCGGTCGCGGCAGGCTTGGCGGCGGGCGCAGGGAGCGGCGCCGGCTGCGGCTTGAGCGGAGGAGCGGGAGGCGGCTCTTGCTTTTCGGGCGGCGGCGCGCTCGCCGCGGCCTGCTCGCGAGGCTCCAGCTTGAATCCGAATGGAACGGACGGATCGCTGAAACCGACGATCGCATCGAACGGGATTTTCAGCCGTTCGGGTTTGCGCGAAAAGTTCAAGTTGACTTCGAACCCGTCGGCCTCGACCGCCAAATCCCAGAATTCATGCTGCAGGATGATGGTCATCTCGTC
>DATGLU010000042.1:0-4411 GCA_035294045.1 Roseiarcus sp.
GGTCGGACAGCCGCCGACCGCCTTGGAGAAGCTCTCCATGTCTTCGAGCCGGCCGCCGACCTGCGCGCCGTAAAGATCGATGGACGACCGGCCGATGCAGATCACGTCGAGAATCGGGGCGGTCACGACGGAATTACCTCCTGCCCTTTATCCCACAAGGCGCGAACGCCGCACCGTCACGGCTCGAGCGGCGGGTCGCCGACGCCGACAATGGTCTGGTCGAAGTCGATATTGGCGCCGGTCATCAGGCCCGATTCGTCGGAGGCGAGATAGAGACAGGCGCGAGCGACTTCGTTCGGGTCGATCAGCCGGCCGAAAGGCCTGGTCTTGGCGGCCTCTTCGAGCCAATTGTCCTTGGCGTCATGGTACGTCTTCTGAATGCGGTCCTCGCCCGGCGTCGCCATCCAGCCGATATTGAGCCCATTGACGCGGATGCGGAATTTGATCAGCGAATGGGCGGCGTTGCGGGTCAGCGTGGCGAGCGCCCCTTTCGAGGCGCAATAGGCGGCGATGAACGGCTGGCCGCCATGCGCCGACATCGATTGGATGTTGACGATCGAGCCGTGGATTTTCTCGCGGCGCATGATTTTCGCCGCCTCTTGGATCAGGAAGAACGGCGCGCGGACATTGACGTTGAAAATATCGTTGAAGCGCTCTTCGGTCGTGTCGAAAATCGTGCCGCGATCGGTGAGGGCGGCGGCGTTGACCAGCACATCGACGCGCTTGAAGCGGCGGTCGGCCTCGGCGACGACTTTGCGGCAATCGGCGACATGGCCGAGATCGGCCCGGACGAAGGCGGTCGGGCAGCCCGAGGCTGCGATTTCCTCGACGACGCGCTGGCCGTTCTTCTCGTTGCGGCCGCAAATCACCAGGCCGGCCGCGCCGCTCTTGGCGAAGAGGCGCGCGATCGCCTCGCCCAGGCCTTGCGAGCCGCCGGTGACGATGGCGATCTTGCCGGAAAGGCTTGACTTGCCCGAATCGTGTGGCTGCGGCGTCGGCGCCATGGCGTTTCCTCTTTAGAACGGCCAGACTAGTTGGTTCATACCGGGAGCGGAAGCGCGGGCCGCACAGCGCGCCTGCGTACGATGAAACAAAAATTCTATTCACAAGTCAAGTTGGAACAGTTATTCTCCGGTTGATCGCGAGATACCAATAACGGGGAGGAGCGCATGCGGTTTGGCGTCATCGGCGCGGGGCGGATCGGCAAAATCCATGCGGCCAACATCGCCGCGCGCAAGGATTGCGAAGTGCGGCTGATCGCCGATGTCGATCAGGCCGCCGCGCAAAGCCTGGCGGAGGCGACCGGCGCCAAGGTCGCAGGCATCGACGCGATCATCGCCGCTCCGGACATCGACGCCGTCGCGATCTGCGCGCCGACCGACATGCATGCCGATCTCATCGAGCGGGCCGCCAAGGCCAAGAAGGCGGTGTTCTGCGAGAAGCCGGTCGATCTCAACGCTGACCGCATCCGCGAGTGCCTGAAAGTGGTCGAAGCCGCCGGCGCGCCGTTGATGATCGGCTTCAACCGCCGCTTCGATCCGCATTTCGCCGCTATCCGCGCCCGCATCGCGGAAGGGACGATCGGCGCGGTGGAAATCGTCCAGATCACGTCGCGCGATCCCGGTCCGCCGCCGCTCTCCTATATCGCGCGCTCCGGCGGTCTTTATCGCGACATGATGATCCATGATTTTGATATGGCGCGCTTCCTGCTGGGCGAGGAGCCGGTCGCGGTCAGCGCTTTCGGCGCGGCGCTGGTCGACAAGGCGATCGGCGAGGCCGGCGACATCGACACCGCCGTCGTCATTCTGCAGACCAAATCCGGCAAGGTCGCCGAAATCTCCAATTCGCGCCGCGCCACCTATGGCTACGACCAGCGCATCGAGGTCCATGGCGCGAAAGGCATGCTGCGCGCCGAGAACGTCCATGAGAGCACCGTGCAGTTCGCCGGCGAGCACGGCTTTGCCGGCGACAAGGCCCTGAACTTCTTCCTCGAGCGCTATGCCGGCGCCTATCGCGACGAGATCGGCGCTTTCGTTGCGGCCGTCTCATCCGGCAAAGCGTTGAGCCCGAGCGGCGAGGACGGCCTGCGCGCGCAATTGCTCGCCGACGCGGCCGATCAATCGCGGCGGACAGGGCAGGTGGTGAGGCTATCTGCTTAGTCCCGCCAGGCGACGCAAGCTGAACGTTCTATCGTAATCCCCCAGTTACGATCATGTACGATGCTATCGTTATGATAACGAACAAAAGGTCCGGCGCCCATAGATGGTACCGATACGGACCGCTAAACAATTCACGGTATCGTCCAAAATATATCAGCCTTGCAAAACAGTACTCCGAGAAACTTATTCGTTTTGGGCTTGGAAGAGAGAAAAAGAATCCGGCTCTCAGCGCGATCCATAACAGTACCGCGAACATCATGAACAATAGGGGCATCATAGCTAATGCGCCGGCGCTTTGCCGAGCGCCAGCCCGTTCACCTTGATCGCGCCGTCCGCTCCGTACTCTGCGACCCAGGTCAGCGATCCGTCAGAGCCGCTCTTGCCGAGGCCTTTGGCGAGGGTCAGCGCGGCGATCAGTTGCGGGGTGGCGATCTGCTGGCCGGCGCCTTTGATTGCGTCGAAGGTCTTGTCGAAATTGCGCGCCTTGACCGTGATCTTGCCGACGGGACGGGCGCCGAATACCTGGAACGCGCCTTCCACCGACAGATCGAGCTGTGGCGCGACGATATGGGACGGCAGGATGGTGAAGACGAGCGGCCCGCCGCCGGTCAATTTGGCCTGGATTTTGGGGCGGTCGGCGTCGGAAACGACCGGGCCCTCGCCGGCGAGATGCATGTCGTTGATCGTCTCTTCCGCTGCGGCCGCGTAATCATAGCCGCCATATTTGATATCGACGTCGATCGCGGTCGGGACGAGATCGCTCAAGCCCTGCGGAACGATTCCGGGCGGAGGGGCGATGGCGCTCGCGGCGAAACGTACTTCCGTGTCGCTTTTTGAAGGAAATTTGTCGGCGGCGAAAAACATCTTGAACCCGCCAAGCTTGGCCGGCCCTTTCGGCGTGTCGATCTCGACATTCTGCGCCGCGATCGTCTCGTCGAATTTGTCGGCGAGCGGGATGAGGCCGCGCAGCTTCGCCTTCAGCGCGTCCTCGTCGCCGGCGAGCGCCGCCCGGCTCGGATGGGCGACGAAAAACGCCCAAAGGTCGAGAAGCTCGCGCATGCGCATATTGTCGAGCGCTATGCCGAAGGACACGCCGCCGGCCTTGATCGAAACCGGCGCAGGCTGAGGTCCCTCCGATTTCTTCGGGTTGACGACCATCGTCATCTGGCCGGCTTCTTCGCGCCAATCGCCCGAATAGCCGCCGCCGGCGGCGGCCGTCCCGGTCCCCGTCATATGGAGGGGGCCGATTGCGATCGTTTCGTCGACGTCCGGCGTCTGGGCGGCGAGGTTGACCTTGTCCATCTTCGCCTCGGCGCTGCGGAAGCCGTAGAGCGCCGGATCGAACAGGCCGTCGAATTTGTAGCCGTCGACTTGGGCGGAGGTTCCGCCTTCCTTGGTCTTCGCGGCGATCGGCGGATAATTGTCCTGCCTGACGCGCCAGGAGCCGTCGCTCTGCTGAACGAGGTTGGCCTTCAATGGCCCGACATCGATGCTGACGCCCTCAGCGGCCAACGGCGCGAGGAGCTTGGCGAAATCGACAGCCAAAGCGTAATGGTCGCCCTGCACGGCGACGCTCGCCGCGCCCTTGCCGAGATATTGCGCGAAAAGATCGCCGAGCTTTTGCGCGCCGTCGGGCGTCGGGGCGACATCGCCGGCCAAGGCTGCCATCGGGATGGCGCAGAGGGCGGTCGCGCCGAACAGGGCGCGGCGCAGCTTGAACCCGCCCGCGCGAATGAAATGCCGCATAAAGGGTCTCCCCGACAATCCGCCGCGCCGCCTAATGGCCGCGCCGTTCGATCCTAGCCTAAAACAGCGCGCCAACCGAAATAGCGCCGGGCGGGCGAATCCTTGACTGGATTCGCCCGCCCGGCGGCAGATTTGGTTTTGTTGCGGTCCGGAGCGGATCGCCGCCGGCTACATCGCCGGCAGCGCGGCCGGGCTCGACGAATGCGGCAGCTGCGCCCGCGCGACGCCCGCCTTGACGGCGGCCTGGACTTTTTCGAAGGCCCGAACCTCGATCTGGCGCACCCGCTCGCGCGAGACGCCGAACTCGGCCGAGAGCTCTTCGAGCGTCACCGGCTCGTCGGCGAGGCGGCGCGCCTCGAATATGCGCCGCTCGCGCGGATTGAGCACCGAGAGAGCGCTCTTGAGCGCATCGAGCCGGGTGTTGCTTTCCTCTCGGTCGGCAAGCGCCGATTCCTGATCGGCCTGATCGTCGGCGAGCCAATCCTGCCACTCGCCCTCGCCCTCTT
>DATGLU010000043.1:0-3965 GCA_035294045.1 Roseiarcus sp.
GGATGGCGCGCAATTCGGGCGGCCCGAGCCCGGTGACCGGATCGCGCTTGTAGTGACGCACTTCGTAGTCGACCCCGAGCTCTTCCATCAGCCACAGCACGCGCTGCGAACGCGATTCTTCGAGATGATGGACAATGAGCATTCGGGTCTGTCTCCTCACCGCGCTGTCTAGCAGCCGTGGAATGAGCAGCGGAAGGACAATGTCAAACCCCGGGCGGCTTTTCTCCGCCTTGACGTAGCCGTTTATGAAGCCGGGGCGCGCCCTTATGGTAGTGTCGCTTTTCGGCGGAGTTCACGCGCTCGTTCCGGGAGCCAAAACTTGCAGTCGGACGATGGGGCCAAGAGCGGCGCGGCCGCCGTTCAAGAATGGCTAGAAGCGCTCGGGCTCGGCCGCTACGCCGCCGCCTTCGCTGAAAACGACATCGACTTCGCGGTGATGGCGCAGCTCGCCGACGCCGATTTGAAAGAGCTCGGCGTTCTCTCGCTCGGCCACCGCAAGCGCCTCCTAAGCGCGATCGCCGCTCGGAGCGAGGCCGAGCGCGTCGAGACGGCGCCGACCGCCCTTCCCGCCGCGGCCGAGCGCCGGCAGGTGACGATCCTTTTCGCCGATCTCTCCGGCTTCACCCCCTTGGCGCAATCGCTTGATCCGGAACAAGTTCGCGAGCTCGTCGGTCGCTTCACCGCGCTCGTCGACGGCGTCATCGTCGGTTATGGCGGGACGGTCGACAAGCATATCGGCGACGCGGTGATGGCGCTGTTCGGCGCGCCGAAAGCGCATGACGACGATCCGTTGCGCGCCGCGCGCGCCGCTTTGGACATTCACGAAGCGCTCGGCCGATGGAGCGAAAGCGCCGGCCGAAAGCTGCAGGCGCATATCGGCGTCGCCAGCGGCGAGGTGGTCGCCGACGCGATCGACCGCGCCGGCGCGCGCGACTACACGGTGCTCGGCGAATCGGTGAACCTCGCCGCCCGCCTCGTCGGCAAGGCCGAAGCGGGAGAGACCCTGCTTTCCGACCGCGTCTATCGCGCGCTTGGCGGCCGCGCGATCTGCGACGCGCTCGGCGAGATTTCGCTCAAAGGCCTGGAGGCGCCGGTCCGCGCCTGGCGGCTTCGCGCGCTTTCAGGCGATCCAGCCGCGGCGGCGCGCAGCGCGTTTGTCGGCCGGCAAGCCGAGCTTCAGCAATTTGCCGGCATCGTCGCGGCCTGCCTCGCCCGCAACGCCGGACACATTGTTTATATCCGCGGCGAAGCGGGCATCGGCAAGACGCGCCTTGTCGATCAGATGCGCGCCTATGCCGAATCGCAAGGTTTCGTCGCCCATCGGGGGCTGGTCCTCGATTTCGGCGTCGGCAAGGGCCAGGACCCAGTGCGCAACCTGCTCCACAGCCTTCTCGGCCTGTCGCCCGCGTCGGACGCTGCCGCGCGGCGCAGCGCCGCCGAGCGGCTGGCGCGCGACGGCGTCGTCGCCGAGCAGCAACTCGTCTTTCTCAACGATGTTCTCGACCTGCCCCAGGTCGGCGAATGGCGCCGGCTCTATGGCGCGATGGACAACGCCTCGCGCAATCGCGGCCGCCGGGCGGTGGCGATGGCGATCGTCGCCGATTCCTGCCGGCGCGCCCCGACCCTGATCGTCGTCGAGGACTTGCATTGGGCCGACCAGCAGACCCTGGCGCATCTTGCCGCTTTCGCCTCGGCGATCGCCGCCGCGCCGGGCTTGCTCGCGATGACCTCGCGCGTCGAGGGCGATCCGCTCGACGCCGCGTGGCGCGCGAGCTGCGGCGGCGCGCCCTTGGCGACGATCGACCTTGGCCCGTTGCGGCCGGACGAGGCGCTGAGCCTTGCCGGCGGCTTCATCGACACGAGCCAACGCGTCGCCCGCGCTTGCATCGAGCGCGCCAGCGGCAACCCGCTGTTCCTGGAGCAGCTTCTGCGCAATGCCGAGGAAGGCAGCGGCGAGGCGGTGCCGCCCTCGATCCAGAGCCTCGTTCTGGCGCGGATGGACCGCCTGAGCCCGCGCGACCGGCAGGCGTTCCAGACCGCCGCCGTGATCGGCCAGCGATTCGATCTCGCCTTGCTGCGGCGACTGCTGGGCGCGTCCGATTACGCCTGCGACGGGCTGATCGGCGCCGCCCTCGTACTGCCCGAGGGCGAGGACTACCTTTTCGCTCACGCGCTGATCCAGGAAGGCGCCTATTCTTCGCTGCTGCGCTCGCGGCGGCGCGAGCTGCATCGCCAAGCCGCGGAATGGTTCGCCGACCGCGATCTGAGCCTTTACGCCCAGCATCTCGATCGCGCCGAGGATGAGCGCGCCGCTTCCGCCTATCTGAAGGCCGCCCTCGCGCAACGCGCGGCCTATCGTTCTGACGCCGCGCTCCGGTCGGTCGACCGCGGCCTCGCCATCGCGCGCGACGACGCCGACCGCTACCCGCTGATGTGCCTCAAGGGCGAGTTGCAGCGCGATCTCGGCGACATCGCCGCCTCGATCGCCATCTACCGCTTGGCGCTCGCCGCCTCGCCCGATGAGATGTCGCTCTGCCGCGCGCAGATCGGGCTTGCCGAAGGCCTTAGGGTCAACGAAGGCCTCGACGAGGCTTTGGCCCTGCTGGACGCGGCGCAAAAGCTGGCCGAAACGCATCAGGCGTCGGCGGAGCTTGCCCGGCTGCATCATCTTCGCGGCAACATCTTTTTCCCGATCGGCAATATCGAAGGCTGCCGGCAAGAACATGAGCGCGGCCTGCACTGGGCGAAACGCGCCGGTTCGCCGGAGGACGAGGCGCGCTCGCTTGGCGGGCTCGCCGACGCCGCCTATGCGCTCGGACGCATGCGCACGGCGTCGGATCATTTCAGCCGCTGCGTCGCCTTGAGCCGCGAGCACGGCTTTGGCCGGATCGAGGTGGCGAACTGGCCGATGATCGGCTTCAGCCGGCTGTATCTTAACGAGACGAACGAGGCGCGTGCGGATGGCGATGGCGCGGCGCGCGCCGCGGCGCTTGTCGGGCAGCCGCGGGCGGAGCTGCTCGGCGAGATTTTACGTGTTTTCGTTCGTTGCGAAACCGGCGAATACGAGACGATGGAAAGCTGTCTTGCGCGGTCGCTCCAGCTTTCGCGCCAGCTCGGCGCGCGCAGGTTCGAAGCGCAATCCTTTGAACTGCAGGCGCGCATGTTGCTCGCCACGGATCGGCGCAAGGAAGCCGCGGAAGCCGCCCGCGAGGCGCTGGCGATCTGCCGGGAAGTGGGAACGCAGTTCTGCGGCCCGAAAGTGGTCAGCCTGCTGAGCCGTCTCGCCACGGATGCGGGCGAGCGCGCCGCGCTCCTCGCCGAAGGCGCCGAGATGCTCAAGCGCGGCGCCGTCAGCCACAACCATCTCTGGCACCATCGCGATGCGATCGAGGCATGGCTGGAGGCCGGCGACGCCGAAGGCGTCCTGCGGCACGCCGCGGCGCTCGACGATTACACGCGCGCCGAGCCCCTACCCTGGTCCGATCTGTTCGCCGCCCGCGGCCGCTGGCTGGCGGCCGCCTTGACGAAAACAGCAAGCGACAAAGAATGGCGCGAGCGGCTCGCCGATATTCGCGCCGGCTTGGCGAGCGCCAACTTTCGTCCCTTTTTGCTGGCGGTCGACGCCGCGCTGGCGGCTTGAGCTTAACGCTCCGTCTCGAGGACGCCGCCGCGCTTTAGTCCCACCAGAAGAACCACCAGTCGCTCTCCATCAATCCGGCGGCCAGGCTCCGATACGTGCCCACGCCCTGATCGATGATGTCGGAGCAATAGGCATATTGGACGCGAGCAAGCTCGAGGGCCTCTTCGCGCGTCGCAGGCTTGCGCGATACGCGCAGATTGATCACGTCGGCGCCAAGGCCGATGAGCTCGGCGCCGTAAACGTCGCGCCATGCGCGCAGCGCCGCGACATGATAGGTCGGCGGCGGGCACGCGTTCCAATTTCCCCAATGCATGTAGGCCGGAAC
>DATGLU010000044.1:0-2805 GCA_035294045.1 Roseiarcus sp.
AACGAGGGCTCCTATCTCGCCGGCGCGTTGGCCGGCGTGGTGGCGACCGACAAAGCGGACTTTCCGCTGTCGACGGCGTCCAAGAAAGTCGGCCTCGTCGCGGGCATGGACTTGCCGGTGATTCAGGATTTCATCGTCGGCTTCAAGCAGGGGGCCAAGACGATCGATCCGTCGATCGACATCCAAGTGTCGTTCATCGGCAATTTCAACGACGCGCAAAAAGCCTATGAGCTGACCCGCAACATGCTCAATGGCGGCGTCGACGTCGTCTTCAACGTCGCGGGTCCGGCCGGGCTCGGCATTCTGAAGGCGGCGGCCGACGCCAACAAATACGCGATCGGCGTCGATTCCGACCAGAACGGGCTTTACCCGAAAAACGTCATCGCCTCGATGCTCAAGCAGATCGGCAATTCGATCTATGACTCGATCAAGCAGATCGAAGGCGGCAAGGCGCCGTTCGGCAGTCTCGAAATCTATGGCCTAAAGAATGACGGCGTCGGGCTGGTCTATAACGACGCGCTCGTGCCGGCGGCGGTAAAGGCCAAAGTGGACGAGGCAAAAGCCAAAGTGCTGAGCGGCGCGATCAAGGTCGACAGCGCTTTCAAGACGGAATGAGGCTCCAAGGCGGCGCGTCGCCGCGCCGCCCGTGATCTTTCCGCGAAGGAGCCGAAGCCATGAGCGAAGGGTCGGCCGCGCCCTTGCTGCAATTGCGCGGCGTCGTCAAAAAATTCGGCGACAAGGTCGCGCTCGATCGGGTCGATCTCGTCGTCGAACGCGGCGAAGTCCATGTGATTTGCGGCGAGAACGGCGCCGGCAAAAGCACTCTGATGAATATTCTCGCCGGCATCCTAAAGCCGGATTCCGGCGAGATCGTTCTGGACGGCGCCCCGGTCGGCTTTTCCGATCCGCTCGCGGCGAGCCGCGCCGGCATTGGCATGGTCCATCAGCACTTCAAGCTGATCCCTTCGATGACGGTCGCCGAGAATCTTTATCTCAATCGTCAGCCCCGCCGTTGGGGTTTCCTCGTCGATCGCAACGCCATGCGGAAAGGCGCGGCGGCCTTGATCGCGCGCTATCATTTCGATCTCGACCCCGACGCGCGCATTGCGCGCCTCTCGGTCGGCCAGCGCCAGCGCGTCGAGATACTCAAGGCGCTTGGCTTCGATGCGCGGATTCTCATTTTGGACGAACCGACCGCGGTTTTGACGCCGCCGGAAGTGGAGGAATTGCTCGCCGTGATCGCCGGCCTGAAGGCGCGGGGGCGAACCGTCTTGTTCATCACGCACAAGCTCAGAGAAGTGAAAGCGGCGTCCGATCGGGTCACGGTGCTTCGCCATGGCCGCCGCATCGCGACGCGGCCGACCGTCGGGCTTTCGGAAGCGGCGATTGCGCGCGACATGGTCGGGCGGGACATGCGGCCGCCGAAGCGAGGCGCCGCGCCGCGTGATCAAAGACGAGGCGCCGCGATCCTGCAAGTTTCCGGGCTCGTTATGACGACGGCGTCCGGGCGGCGTTTGCTCGACCGCGTCGATATCGAGATTCATGCCGGCGAGATTGTCGGCGTCGCCGGCGTCGACGGCAACGGACAAACCGAGCTCAGCGAGGCGATCGCCGGGCTTGTCTCAGTCCAAGCCGGGTCGATCCGGCTCGCCGGCGCCGATGTGACCAGGGCCAGCCCGCAGCGGCGGCGCGCCCTTGGCTTAAGCTTCATCCCGGAAGATCGGCTCGATCGCGGCCTCAGCGCCACGATGATGATCGCGGAAAACGCCGCGGCGAGCAATTATCGGCTCAACCGCCTCATCGGCCCGGCCGGCCTGATCCGCAAGGCGGCGCGCGACGCCTTCGCGCTCGAGAAAATTGGCCAGTACGATATACGCGGCGCAGCGCCCGCTTTGCCGGTCGGCCAGCTTTCCGGCGGCAACATGCAGAAAGTGGTGATTGCGCGAGAGATGGAGAAGAAGCCGGCGGCGCTCGTCGTCGCGCAGCCGACGCGCGGCCTCGATGTCGGCGCCGCCGAGTTCGTCCACGCGCAGCTCCTCGCCGCCGCCGATCGCGGCTGCGCGGTTCTTCTGATCTCATCCGAGCTCTCGGAGATTTTCGCGTTGGCGGATCGCATCGCAGTGATGTTCCGCGGCCGCCTGCTCAAGGTCCTGGATCGAGCCGCCGCCAGCGAGGAGACGGTCGGGCTCCTCATGAACGGCGCGGAACTGGAAGCGGCGTGATGACCGGCGAGACGGAACGACTTGCGCGGGCGATCGCCGGCCCGGTCGCCATCGTTGCGGCGGTTTTGGTCGGCGGCTTCGTGCTCGCTTTCATCATCAGCAGCGATCCGGTGACCGCCTATCGCGACCTTCTCTTCGCCAATTTCTATTCGCGCTCGAATTTCGCGCTTTTCGTCAACCGAACCATGCCGCTTCTGTTGATCGGTCTCGGCGTGGTGTTCTCGTTTCGCGCCGGCGTGTTCAATGTCGGCGGCGAGGGCCAGCTCTATTTCGGGGCAATGGCCGCCGCCGCGACGGCTCTGGCCTTGCCTTCCGCGCCGTTCCCTTTAGGCGCTTTGGCCTCGATCGGCGCCGCGATCGCCGCCGGCGCCTTGTGGGGCTGGATTCCCGGCGTCTTGAAGGTTCGCCTCGATGTCAACGAGGTGGTCAGCACCCTGATGCTGAACTTCATCGCGCTGCTAACGACCGAATATCTCGTCACCAATCCTTTGCGCGACCAGACGGCCTATGGGGCGGTCAGCTTCGTCATCCCGCGCGGCGCATGGATTCCAGAGATTCCCGGCCTGCCGGGCGCCACGAGCGG
>DATGLU010000045.1:0-3612 GCA_035294045.1 Roseiarcus sp.
AGCGCGCCCGGCTGGAGCGGCCGGAAGTGCGCGCGACGCTCGACGATTGCGTCGCGACCATCGCCTTCATTATCAGCCTCATCGTCCTGGCCGTCGCCTTCTCGGGCGTCAAATTGCCGATCTCGACCGGCCTGCTCGCCATGGCGGCGGCGACCGGCGTCGCCAGCGGCCTTTACGACTACACGACCGCGCTGGCCCGCGCCCGCTTTCTCGACAAGACCTATACCGGGATCATTGTCGTCAAGAACCTGCTCGGCCTGCTGCTGACCGTCGGCGGCGCCTGGCTGTTTCATTCCGCTGCGCTCGCCTTGGCCGGCGTGACGCTGAGCGTCGCCGGCGCGCTCGCCGCGGCGGGCCGTCCGCTCCTCGACCGCGGCGCTGGCCCGGCGCTGGGGCGCTGGAGCATGGCTAAGAGCTTCATGGCCTATGGTCTGCCTTTCGTCGGCTCTGGGATTCTCTTCCAGGCCATTCCGCTCATCAATCGAACCCTGGTCAGCAGCCTGTTCGGCTTCGGCGAGACCGGCCAGTTCTCGCTCGCCAACGATCTCGGCGTCCGCGTCCTCGCGGCGATCGCCTCGACTTTGGACGTGCTGCTCTTTCAGTTGGCGGTGCGCGCCGACGAGGCGCATGGGCCGGCGCGGGCGCGCGCGCAACTTGCCGAGAACATGACGACGGTGCTGGCGATCGTTTTGCCCACTGCAGTCGGGCTGTGGCTGATCCTGCCGAGCTTCGAGGCGCTGATTGTGCCGGAGGCCTATCGCGGCCCCTTCGCGCATTATCTCACGCTGATGCTGCCCGGCCTCGCCGCCTATGTCATGCTGCAATACACGATCTCGCCGATTTTCCAGATCGCGAAGCAGCCGCGGCCGATGGTGGTCGTCGGCCTGGCGGCCTGCGCCGCGGATGGGTTGTTCATACTCCTTTTGCCGCGCGCCGACGGATTTTCGTTCGCCGTCGCGCAAAGCGGCGCCCAAATCCTCGGCCTTTCAACCGGAATCGCCCTCGCCGCAATGACGCGGCCGCATTGGCCGGCCTGGCGCGATCTCGCCGCGCCAGTCCTGGCGACATTCGTCATGGTGGTGATCGTCCTGCCTTTGCGCGGGCGCGCCCCGGGCGGGCTGACCCTCGTCATGCAAGCCGGCCTCGGCGTCGCCTGTTATGCGGCGCTTGCTTATCTCCTCGACATCGCCAAGGCGCGGGCGAGACTGGCGGCTTTCATCGAAGCCCGACGAGCTGTCGCCGCGCCCCTTTCCCTTCGAGAGAAGAGAGGGCTTACGCCGCGATCAGATCCGTCGCGCGCGCCAGGCTCTTGAGGTACGGCACGCCAATTTCCAACACCTCGGCGCGGTTGCGCGCCACCGGCCGCCACACCGACAGCGCGCTGGCGAGCTGCGGCATCATGTTGACGAAGGATTCGCAGACAAGATCGCCGGAGAAATTCGCGCCCTTCAGCGCGGTCATCACGCTCTTCCAATCGATATTGCCCGAGCCGGGCACGCCGCGATCGCTCTCGGAAAGGTGGACATAGCGCACCTTGCCGGCGCCGTCGGCGAGCGCGGCCTCGAATCCCTTCTCCTCGATATTGGCGTGATACGTATCGAGATGGATCATCACCGAAGGCTCGCCGATCCGCGCGATCATCTCGATCGTCTGCTTGGCGGTGTTCAGGAGATGGGTCTCGTAACGATTGCACGGTTCGAGGCCGAGCGTCATGCCGTAATCGGCGGCGCGCTTGGCGACCGGCTTCAGCGCCTTGACGATGTTGTCGTATTCGCCTTGCGTCGGCGGCGACCCGGTGCGGTAGCCGAGCGTCGAATAGGTGACGCCGGTCAGCGTGTTGCAGCCGAGCTGATGGGCGACGTCCAAGGCGCGAGACAGAAAGGCCTGCGCCTGCTCCGGATGCCGCGTCGCTTCGACGTCCAAAGGCAGACCGAGCGAGGCGGTCGGGGCGATATTGTGGCGCTTGAGCAAGTCGAGCGAGTGGGCCACGTCGACCTTGTCGGGCTCCAAAAGCGCGATCTCAATCACGTCCAGGCCGTGGCGCGCCGCCTCCGCTACGCTCAGCTCGGCGCCTTCGCGCGTCCAGGCGCCGGTCCAAAGGCTCGAATGCATGCCGAAACGGATCATTTCTTTCTCCTGTTTGTCGTCATTGCGAGGAGCGAAGCGACGAAGCAATCCGCTCTGCGAATGGATTGCTTCGCTTCGCTCGCAATGACGAAGAGGACATTGAAAGGTATTCCATTCCCGTCGCTTTAGGCCGCCCCGACAATATGGCTGACGACGGCGCTCATGCTTGTCCTCTCGCTCGGATCGTCCGCGATGACCGCGCCTTGCCGCAGTACGACGATGCGGTCGCAGACCGCGAAGACGTCGGTCAGGCGATGGCTGATCAGGATGACGGCGATTCCTTGCGCCTTGAGATTGCGGATCAGATCGAGCACGTGCTCGATCTCGCGCACCGCCAAGGCCGCGGTCGGTTCGTCCATGATGACGAGCTTGGGATTGAAGGTCAGCGCCCGCGCGATCGCCACCGATTGCTGCTGCCCGCCGGAAAGCAGGCCGGCCACCTGCTTGACCGATTTGACGCGCGCGCCGAGCTTCTCGATCATTTTTTCAGCCTCGATCTCCATGCGCTTGTGATCGATGAGCTTGAGGCCGAGCACGTTGCGGGTGATTTCCCGACCGAGAAAGATATTGGCGGCGACATCGCGCATTTTCGCCAGCGCGAGGTCCTGATAAATCATCTCGATGCCGCATTCGCGAATGGCGCGCGGATCGAGTTCGTTGATCCGCCTGCCGTCGAACACAATCTCGCCGCGGTCCGGCCGGTAGACGCCGGTGATCGTCTTCATCAGCGTCGACTTGCCGGCGCCGTTATCGCCGACCAAGGCGGTGGCGCTGCCTGCCTCGACCGAGAAAGTGACGCCGCGCAACGCCTCGATCGTGCCGAAGCTCTTATAGACGTCCTTGACTTCGAGAAGGCTCATCGGCGCCGGCCCTCCGAGCGGTTGACCCGGTCGAGCCAGACGGCGAGGACGAGGACCGCGCCGATCGCCATCTGCTGATAGAAGGACGGCACGGCGAGCAGGTTCAAGCCGTTCTGCAATACGCCCATGATCAAGGCGCCGATGATCGTGCCGACGACGCTGCCGCGCCCGCCGAAGAGGTTGGTGCCGCCGATGATCGCGGCGGTAACCGCGGTGAGCTCGTAGTTCAAGCCCGCCGTCGGATCGCCGGCATTGACCCGCGCCGCGAAGAGTAATCCGGCAAGACCGGCCAGCGCGCCGGACAGCGTATAGAGATAGACCTTCTGCCGCTCGACGCGCACGCCCATGGCGCGCGCCGCCGTCTCGCTGTCGCCGATGACCTGGGTATAGAGGCCGAAACGCGTATGCATCAGCACGACATGCGCGACGATCGCGGTCGCGACGAGGACGATCACCGGCGTCGGCACGCCGAGAGGCCGGCCCTGGCCAAGATAGACGATCGGCGCAGGCAGGCCGTAGATCGGCAGGCCGTTGGTGAGGACGAGGCCGGCGCCGCGGGCGACGCCGAGCATGCCGAGCGTGACGATGAAGGGCGGAATCTGGCCGCGCGTGATCAGAAAGCCGT
>DATGLU010000046.1:0-3778 GCA_035294045.1 Roseiarcus sp.
CGGTCACCGTCTTCAGGACGCCCGCCGACAGCGAGAATGCGAGCTCCTGCTGCGTCCACACCGCGCCGGACGTGAGGGACGCGATCTGGGCGGCGGTCGGCGTGAAGACGTAATTCGCATCGAACGCCGCGGTCAGGCCGCCGACCTCCGAATTCAACAAATGATATTGCTGCGTCTGCGAGACCGCGAAAGCGCTGATATCCGCCGAAACCTGCGTCTGCAAATCCGTCGCCGAAATATTGGGATTGGCCGCTTTAATCTGGCTCGCATATTGCGCGGCCAGGGCTTGGTATTGCTGCGAGCCGGGCGCGATCGTCACGGCGAAGTTCGGATCGTACGTCGCGCCGCGGTCGGCTTGGCTGTCGCGGATGCGCCAATACTGGTCGTATTCCTGCATCGTCGACTTTTGGAAGGCGGCGATCGTCGCGGCGGTCTTGTCGGTCGCGCCGAGCAGGTCCAGTGAGTTCCAATAGTTCAGAAGTTGCGTATAGGTGCGCGAATCGACGGTTTGAGCCGGATTGTTGTCGAGAATCTGCCCGGGCGCCTGCAGCAGGACGCTGCCGCCGGTCGAAACCACCGTATCGACGAGAAGGTTGCCCAGCGTATTGCCCGACCAGACGCTCTCGGCGACGCCGATATCCCCCGCCGCCGAAGCCTTCAGCCCGAAATAGGGATTGAGGCTATAGGCGGGGTTCAAGGTGGGATCGCCAAATTGCCGCAGAGTCGAATCGCTCGTGTAGCCGACATTCACCTGCAGCGGCGCAGCGAGCGAGCCAATCGAGCCGTTCTGAGCGGAGAGCTGAACGAATGGCGCCTCGACCAGCGCGTTAGAGTTCGCCGCGACAATGTCGCCGCCGGCGACGAGCGTCACGTCGCCGGCCGTGCGCGCGACAATGCCGCTCTGGCTCCCTTGCGCCGTCACGGTGTTGATCGTCAGGTCGCCTTGCGTCGCGATGTCGACATTGCCGGCGCCCGCTTTCGCGGTCAAAGAGCCGCCGGCGTCGACGAACTGGCCGGCGCCGTTCTTGACCTGCGACAGCGAAATTTGAATCGGCGCCTGGCTGGGCGCGGCCGGATTGCTGCGATTGGTCACCCCGCCGACCGAGCCCGACGCCTCGAGGTCGATCGACTTGGCGTTGATGATCGCCGCGGTCGAGCCTTGGATGATCGAGTTCGCGACGCCGTTCGAGGAGCCGGTCACCGCAATCGTCGTCGTCCCGGCCTTGTTGTTGACCGCGTCGGTCAGGATCACGCTCGCCGCGGAGTTCACGGCGATCGATCCGGTATTGGAGCCGATGAAGTTGATGGCGATCGGATTGTCCGCTTTCAGCGAGTTCGTGACGATGGTCGTGTATTTCTCGTCAAGCGTGTAGTCGGTGATCTCGTCCGAAGCGATGCAGAGGGTCCACCAGTTGCAGTCGCGATGGGAGCCAGTCTCGGTCGAGGTGAAGCTCGTCACATAGAGGTCGGTCGCGGTTTTCAGCGCGACGTTCTCGATCGTGCTGTTGGCGACGGGAGAGGTGACGTTAGTGGTCGGCACGATGCCGCCCTGCCCCAATTGGGTCGTTCCAGTAAGGGTCTGCCCATTCGGCCCGCTGGTCACGTAGGTTCCGTCGGCGAGCCGGGTCGGTCCGCTGACGACGTTGGGTCCCGTGACGCTATCGAACTGGGTCGTGCTGGAGACGGTGAGAGAGCTGCTGCCGAAAATCTCGGTGGCGTCGACCGTCACGGCGAAGGTCACTTCGCTGTCGGTCGCGGTCGTCCAGACGTAGCGCTGGTATTGCGTCGGGTCGTACTGGCTGGCGCGGGTCGAATCGACATAGCCGCTCGAGCTCGATATGCCGCCCGGCGTGGCGATCGTCTGCAAGGCGCCCGTGCAGCCGGCAAGCAAGCAGAGATTCTGACTGGCGGCGTCGGTTCCACTATAGATCGCGTTGCCCGTCGTATCATCGATATAGCCCTTTTGCATCTGCACGACGACGGCGGCGGACGATGGGTTCGACGGATTGTACGAACGCGTATAGATCGTATGGGTGATGTCGACGAGCGGCGCGAGCGGATTGGTCGTCGCATCGACATTCGTCACGTCGGTAATGTCGATGACGCCTTGCGTGCCGCGCATCGTGCCGGTCGAATCGGCGCCGGCGTCGAGGGTCTGAAGAACGACGGGAATATTCGTGTTGTTGACGAGATCGATCGTGCCGAATCCGTCAAGAACGTTGATCTGGCCGGCGCCCTGCGACGTGTTCATGATGTCGCCATAGAGCTGCACGTAGCCGCCATGCACCGACGTGCCGTCGATATCGTATTGCGTGTTCTTGGCGTCGTAGCTCACCCCGATATTGCCGGTGGCGTTGGTGACGGTGTAGACGCCCAGGCTGTTCGGGTTATGCGCCACATAATCGTTGGCGACCTGAACCGAGAATTGCAACTGGCCCGTCGCCGCGTCGTAGGTGAACGTGTCGTATCCGTTCGAGATCGGGATCAACGGCGACGCGTTCGGATTGCCGACGAGACTGCTCTGATAGGTCTGCTGCGCGGTCTGGATTTGCGCCGCGGAAATGCCGATATCGGTCGAGGTGAG
Organism: Roseiarcus sp.; assembly: GCA_035294045.1. Taxonomy (GTDB): domain Bacteria; phylum Pseudomonadota; class Alphaproteobacteria; order Rhizobiales; family Beijerinckiaceae; genus Roseiarcus. The sequence goes on from DATGLU010000046.1 coordinate 2,585, forward strand.
CGCGGTCAGGCTCGGCGCCGCGGGCAGGTCCAGGCTCCAGGTCGCGATGCCGCTTTGGATCGTGCTGTTGATGTCGAGATAGCGGGCGCTGATCGAGATCGCGCCGTTCGCCGTGATGCCGGCGCCGAGGCCCAATTGGTTCGGCGACGAGACCTGACCGGTCACCGGATCGGCGAAGCTCGCCGGATCGCCGCCGATATGATCGAAGCCGTCGACATAGGCGGAGACGAAGTCGCCGTTCTTGGCGAGGATATTGACCGAGCCGGCGTTGATCACGCCGTCGATATAGATGTTGCCAGCGGCGCTGGTGATCGTCACCGAGCCGTTGAGATTGGTGATCGCGCTGCCCGCGTTGAGCTGGATGTCCGGCGGCGCCTGCTTGGTGTTGAAGGCGTAAAGCGGGCTGCTCGGGTTGTAGAAAGCCGAATCGTCGGGGTTGTAATTGCTGAGGATCGTGACCGAGGGCGGCTGGGTGTTCGCCGCGGTGGTCACGCCGCCGAAATTCGCGTTCGGCGTATTCGGCTGCAGCCGGTTGATGTCGCTGTTCGAATTGACGAGCACGCCGTTGAACCGGACATGGCCGGCGTCGTATTGCGGGATTGTCAGGCTGTCCATCACCAACGTGTCGGCGGTGTTGTTGGTGATCGTGATCGTCGAATTGCCGGGCGCGTAGAGCCGCGCCGAGGCGCTCCCCGTCAAGCTTTCGGCATTGATGTTGATATTGGCGATGCGCGTCACCACTGGCGGCACGTTGACCGTCTGATAGCTTGGCGCGCTGGCCGGCTGGTCCGAAGCGGTTGCGATCGTCGCATTGTCGTTGGCGACCGCGGTCTCATAGGTGGTGACGAGGCCGACATACTGGCCAAGCGAATTGGCGCCGCCGATCGTCCCCGGCCCGGTCGCGTTGGCGTTGGTCAGCGTGGCGATCTTGTTGGCGCTGACGATGTTGGCGGCGTTGATCTGCGACGACAACGGACCAGAGAGGTCGTTCGCCACTCCGGCGATGTAACCGATATCCGCGTTCAAGGTCGTGATCGTCGTCGCGTCCTTACTCGCGTCGGCCGCTCGTGTGACGAGATCGGCCAGATCGCTCTTGATCGTCGCGACTTCGGCCGCGAGCGAGCTCAGATTGCTGGCGATGGTCGTATTGTTGGCGCCGATCGTGCTGAGGTCGCTTGCGATCTTGCCCTGCGC
>DATGLU010000047.1:0-15532 GCA_035294045.1 Roseiarcus sp.
CCTGCTCCGCGACGGCGGCATCGCCGATCCGAGCGATGCCTACCCTTCGACATCCGGCGGCAGCGTCTATTCGTACAATACGACCGGCGCGGCGAGCTATACCGGCCGTATCGCGCAATTGGTCGCCGGCATCACCACCGCTCAGGCCTTCGACCCTGCCGCCGGACTCGGAGCCAGCGACAGCCTCGCCGACTACGCCAACGCCTCGGTCAGCTGGCTGCAAGGGCAGAATCAGCGGACCAGCGACGCGGCGACCTACCAGAATTCGCTTCTCACCCAGGCGACGGGCGCGCTCTCAAATGCGACCGGGGTCAGCCTCGACGCCGAGATGACGAACATGCTCAATCTCGAAAATACTTATACGACCTCTGCCAAATTGCTGAACACGGTCACTGATATGTTCAATTCGCTGCTCGCGGCGGTTCCGTCCCGATGACCATTAGCAACGTCTCCACCCAGTATCTGGCGTCTTCCCTGGCGCTGACGGTGGCGCAGACGCAGTCGCAGCTCGCCACCGCGACGACGGAATCCTCCACCGGACAATATGCCGATCTCGGTCTCCAGCTCGGCGAGCAATCGGGCTACGAGCTTTCGCTCAAGAACCATGCCAACCTGCTGCAGGCCCTGACCGACGCGAACAACATCGTCTCGACCAATCTCTCCACCACTCAGTCGACGCTCGACGCCATTCGCAGCAACGCCCAAAGCACGCTGCAAAGCCTCACCCAATGGGGAACGGGAACCGGCGCTGGCGGCACTTTGCACAGCCTCGGCGTCAGCTCGCTGCAATCGCTGATCTCCGCGGCGAACACCACGTCGGCAGGCCAATATATATTCGGCGGCATCAATTCCAACGTCGCCCCGATGGCCGATTATTTCTCGACCCCGACTTCGCAGGCCAAGACCGATATCGACAACGCCTTCCAGAGCGCATTCGGCACAAGCCCGAACGGCGCCGGCGCAAGCTCGATCACCGCCTCGCAGATGCAGCAATTTCTCGACAACCAGTTCGCTTCGCTGTTCCAAGGCTCGTCCTGGAGCAGCGACTGGTCGTCCGCCTCGAGCACCAACGTCTCGAATCAAATCGCGCCCGGCGAGACGATCGACACGGGGACGAACGCCAATCAGCCAGGTTTCCAGCAGCTCGCCCAAGCCTTCGCGATGCTGACCGAGTTCGGCGGCACCTCGCTCAGCCAAGCAGCGCAGCAGGCGGTCGCGTCGACGGCCTCCTCATTGATCACCAGCGCGCTGGGCTCTTTGACCCAGACCGAGGCCATAGTCGGCGAGGCGCAGTCGCGGATCACCGACGCCAACAATTCGATGTCCTCGCAAATGACCATTCTGCAGACGCAAATCGGCAATCTCGACAATGTCGATTCCTACAAGGTGGCGACCGAGGTCGACACGCTGACCACGCAGCTTCAGGCCGCCTATCAGCTCACCGCTCAATTGCAGCAGCTCAGCCTCGCCAAATATCTCCCCGTTGCTTAAGCCGCAGGACCAGAGATGTATCAATTCTCCTACGCCGAAGTCATCGACGACTCGCCGCGCGAGATGCGCGCCCGCGAGCGCCAAGCCATGGATCGAGCGATCGAGCTGTTGCGCGCCGCCCAGGCCGAGGGGCCGGGCAGCCATGAGACTTTCGAGGCGCTCCACTATCTGCGTCGCCTGTGGTCGATTTTCCTCGACGATCTCAACAATCCCGACAACGAGCTGCCGCCGCAATTGCGGGCGGGACTGATCTCGATCGGCATCTGGATCAACAAGGAAATCGAGCGCGTGCGCACCGGCAAGACGACCGACCTGACGCCGATGATCGAGATCAACGAAATCATCCGCGGCGGCTTGACCTAGGGGCGAAAGGACCATGAATATCTCGCTTCGCGCTGACGAAAAGCTTTACATCAACGGGGCTGTCATACGCGTCGATCGCAAAGTCACGATCGAGCTGCTCAATGACGTGACGTTTCTTCTCGAAAATCACGTCATGCAGGCGAACGAGGCGACGACGCCGCTCAAGCAGATTTATTTCGTCGTCCAGATCATGCTCATGGACCCGTCGGCGACGCCGGGCGCGATGACGCTGTCGCGCAAGCTGATCGACGCCGCCTTGACCGCCTTCGAGACCCCGGAAATCATCGCCGGCCTCAGAACCGTCGACGAAATGATCAAGCGCTCGCGCAATTTCGACGCCATGAAGACGCTGCGCGGGCTGTTCCCGCTCGAACAGGCGGTGGTGTTTCCGAGCGCCCAGTCCGCCGCTCCCCACGCCGCTTAGAAGGGTTAGGCCAATGACCGTTAGCGCCACAACGCCGATTTCGAGCGCCGCGACCAGCTCGACCGCAGCGAGCTCCTCGACCCCGACGCTTAGCTACAATTCGTTCCTGACGCTGTTGACGACCGAGCTGAAGAATCAGGATCCCACCCAGCCTATGGACCCGACCCAGATGGTCACGCAGCTTGCGACGATCTCGCAGGTCGGCCAGGCGGTGCAAACGAACAGCACCCTCTCGTCTCTGCTCACGGCGACTTCGCTGTCGCAAGCCGAGCAGTTGATCGGCAAGACGATCACCTCGGCGGATGGCGCGACCTCCGGCCAGGTCGCTTCGGTCAGCGTGACGAGTTCGGGCTCGACCGCAACGCTGACCAATGGCGCGACGGTCTCGATCGGCAGCGGCGTGACGGTCGCCGCACAATGAACGAAGCGGATGCGCTCGACCTCGTTCAATCGGCGATTTGGACGATCATCGTCGGCGCCGGCCCCGCCGTCGGCGCCGCGATGGCGGTCGGCATCGTGATCGCGCTCATGCAAGCGCTGACCCAAGTGCAGGAGATGACGCTCACCTTCGTGCCGAAGATCATCGTCGTCTTCGTGGTGATCAGCCTCACCGCGCCGTTCATCGGCGCGCAATTCTACGCGTTCACCGAAGGCGTCTATAGCCGCATCGAAAAAGGCTACGGGCCTTAAGTCCTCGGCGCGCTGGCGAGATTCGCACAAGCTTAACCCTGCACTCTTTCTCCAAGCCAGGATGAAGGAGAGGGGATGGCGGTCTCGACGATAGCCGCGCCGGCGCCGGTCGGCCGCAGCGGCGGCAAGGATGTCGGTTTCGCGATCGGCATCGTCCTCATCCTTTGCATTTTCTTCGTTCCGGTTCCGGCCGTCTGCATCGATCTCGGCCTGGCGCTGTCCATCGCGTTCTCGGTCCTCATCCTGATGGTCGCGCTGTGGATTCAGAAGCCGCTCGAATTCTCGGCCTTTCCGACCGTTCTGCTGGTCGCGACGATCCTGCGGCTGGCGCTCAACATCTCGACGACCCGCCTCATCCTGTCGCATGGGGCGCAGGGCACCACCGCTGCGGGCTACATCATCGGCGGCTTCGCCAATCTCGTCATGGGCGGCGATTTCGTCATCGGCATCATCGTCTTCCTCATCCTGGTGACGATCAATTTTCTCGTCATCACCAAAGGCGCGACTCGCATCGCGGAAGTCGGCGCTCGCTTCACTCTCGACGCCATCCCCGGCAAGCAGATGGCGATCGACGCCGACCTCAACGCCGGCCTGATCGACGAGAAGATCGCCCAGGCCCGCCGCCGCGAATTGGAGGAGGAAAGCTCCTTCTTCGGCTCGATGGACGGCGCCTCGAAATTCGTGCGTGGCGATGCGATCGCCGGCCTGATCATCCTCGCCGTCAATATTTTCGGCGGCGTCGTCATCGGCGTGACGCGCCACGGCCTGACGCTGGCCAGCGCCGCCGATATTTTCACCAAGCTGTCGGTCGGCGACGGCCTCGTCTCGCAAATCCCGGCGCTGATCATCTCGCTCGCCGCCGGCATGCTGGTCGCCAAGGGGGGCACGCGCGGCTCGGCCGAAAAAGCGGTGCTCGGCCAGCTCAGCAATTATCCGAACGCGCTGTTCCTCGCCGCGCTTCTGATGTTCATCCTCGGCGTCATCCCGGGATTGCCCTTCCTGCCTTTCGCGATTCTCGGCGGCCTGATGGCGTTCGCCGGAATCGCCATCCCGCAGCGGCTCGCCCGGGAGCGCGCCGCTGCGGCGGCGGCCCAGGCGGCGAGCGACGAGCGGGCGCGGGCGGAGGCGAAGTCGTCGATCAAGGAGCAGTTGAGGACGCCGGAAGTCGAACTCTGCCTCAGCAAGGAGCTGACGACCAAGCTCCTGGCCTCGCACCAGGAGATCGGCTCGCGCGTCGCCAAGATGCGCCGCAAATTCGCGCGCCAATACGGTTTCGTCGTGCCGGAGATCAAGCTGACCGACGACATCAAGGCGCCGCCGAAGACCTATCAGTTCCGCATTCACGGCACGGTGGTGGCGACGCAAGAGCTGCGCCTGAACGAATACCTGGTGATTGTCGGCGACGGCAAGCGCCCGAACGTGCCGGGCGAAGAGGTGCGCGAGCCGGCCTTCGGCATCAAGGCGCTCGCCATATCGGAGGCTTTCGTCGCTCACGCCAAGCGCGAGGGCTTCAAGACGGTCGATCCGATCTCGGTCCTGCTCACCCATCTCAGCGAGATCATCCGCAACAATCTGGCGCAGCTTCTCTCGTATAAGGACATGCGAGCGCTTCTCGATAGGCTCGATCCCGAATACAAGCGGCTGATCGACGAGATCATTCCCTCGCAGATTTCCTATTCCGGCCTGCAAGCCGTCCTGAAGCTCCTGCTGGCCGAGCGCGTCTCGATCCGCAATCTGCACCTCATCCTCGAAGCGATCGCGGAAATTGCGCCGCATGCGCGCCGCCCGGAGCAGATCGCCGAGCATGTGCGCATGCGCATCGCGCAGCAAATTTGCGGCGATCTTCTCGACCATGGCGCGCTGAAAGTGCTCCGGCTCGGCAATCGCTGGGATCTGGTCTTCCACCAGGCCTTGAAACGCGACGCCAAGGGCGACGTGGTCGAATTCGACATCGACCCGCGCCTGATGGAGCAGTTCGGCGGCGAAGCCTCGTCGGCGATCCGCGCCCGCATGGATCAGGGGCACCATTTCGCGCTGGTTGCGACCGCCGAGACGCGGCCTTACGTGCGCATGATCATCGAAAGGATGTTCGCCACGCTCCCCGTCCTTTCGCAACTCGAAATCGCGCGAGGCTTCGACGTGAGATCGCTCGGCACGATTTCGTGATGGATGCGGCGGCGGATTTTCTCGGCGGAGCTCATGGCGTCCTCGGATCGCATCTGGCGCTCGGCGTGTTCATCCTCTTCTGCCGGATCGGCGGTTGCCTGATGCTGGCGCCGGGATTCTCAAATGCGCAAATACCGACACAGGTGCGCCTGTTCATCGCGCTCGCCGCAACGCTGGCCTTAACGCCCCTGCTGATCGGCCGCCTGCCCTTGCAGAAATTGAGTGACGAGCCGATGCCCGCCCTGCGGACGATCGGGACCGAGCTGTTGATCGGCGGCTCGATCGGCCTGATGGCGCGCATTTTCATGATCGCGCTCGAAACCATGGCGGTCGCCAGCGCCACCGGCCTCGGCCTCGCCAACCCGTTCGGCGTCGAGATGGAGGCGAACGAGGCGCTGCCGCCGCTCGCCACTTTCGTCACCTTGTCGGCGACGGTGCTGATCTTCGTCCTCGATCTGCATTGGGAAGTCTTGCGCGGGCTCGTCGCCTCCTATTCGGCTGTGCCGGTGTCGGACACGTTCGATCCCGGTTTCGCGCTGCGCCATATCGGCGATATTCTCGTCGAGACGTTCCGGGCGGCGTTGCGCATCTGCTCGCCCTTCATTCTTTATGCGATCGTGGTCAATCTAGCGATCAGCATCATCAATCGCCTGACGCCGCAGATCGCGATCTTCTACATATCCGCGCCGTTCGTCATAGGAGGCGGACTGGCCCTGCTTTTCTTTACGATCAAATCGATGCTCGGGGAGTTCATGGCGAGCTTCTCCGCGTGGCTCGTGTCAGGGTAGGTCTGGAAAATGAAAAAGCGTCTGGATTCGTTGGAGAAGATATCGCAGTTGCAAGCCAAGCTGCATGACCTCACGCGCTGGCGGCTTGCCGCGATCGGGCGGCAGCGCTCGTCGCTCGAAGAGGCCGAACGCGCCATGATCGAAGCGCTCAACAGCGACGCCGTCGGCCATGGCGCGCCGGCCGCGGCCGCGGCGAGGCGCCTTCGCTCGATCGGCCGGGAGATCGCCGCCGCGAAGGCCGACTACGACGCCCAGTCGCAGCGCGTTCTCGACCAGGGGACCCGCGCCAAGCTCGCGCAGCGCCTTGTCGAAAACGCCGACGCGAATTACCGCGCCGACAAGGAGCGCAAGGATCTCGGCGATCTCATCGAGCGCTCGCTCGGCAAGAAGACAAGCTCGGCGTAAGCCTGCTGGGGGAATCTCTCTTAAGGGATTCTCTGTTGGAAAAGCTGGCGTGGCCATCAATCCTCCCTCGGATATTGTTCTTGACGTTTTGAACGCCGCCGACCCCAGCCGCGCGGAAGCGGTGGCGCAGCGGCTCAACGCCTTGGCCGGCGGTTCGCCGGCTTCGGCGGCCGCGGATTTCGCCAAGGCGCTCGACGCCGCGCGACAATCCTCGGCGGGCGCTCTCGCCGGCGGCGCCGGCATGGCCGACGCGCGCATCAAGCTGTTAAAGAAGGACGCCGCCGCAGCGCAAAAGGCGAAGAACGCGCAAGTCGAATTCGAAGCCACGCTGCTCAACAACCTGGTCGACGACATGCTGCCCAAGGACGCGGCCGGGGTCTTCGGCCAAGGAACGGCGGGCGATGTCTGGCGGTCGATGCTCGGCGACCAGATCGCCCATCAGATCGCCAAATCCGGCGAGCTCGGCATCGCCAAGCGGCTCTTCGCCAACCATCCGCTGGCGCGGGGAAACGGCGGCGCTCATGCCTCGCTCGTCGCGCCCGGCGGCGGCGCGAACGTCGCTCAAGCCAGCGCCAATCCGCTCTCCCTGCCCAGCGGCGCCGATTACAGCGACGGCGCCTTTCTCTTTACGAAGCCGAAGACTTGACGATGCACGCACCTTCCCGCGGTCCGACGATCGTCACGCTTGCCGCCACCCGCGCGGCCCGCGCCTGCGAGATGATCCTGCCGGTCATCGACCGTTTGCAGCAAACGCTCGACGCGGAGAACGAGCAGATCGCCAGCGGCAAGCGCATCGATTACGAAGCGCTCAACCAGCGCAAGAGCCAGGGGCTTCTCGAACTGACGCGGCTTGCCCCGATGATTGCCGGCGCCGAGGCGAGCAAGCCGTTGAGCGACGCCCTGGCCGCGTTGCGCGGCAAGCTCGAAGCCAACCAGCGCATGCTGCGGATTCAGTTGAACGCCGCCCGCAAGGTCGCCGACATTATCGCCAAGGCGATTCAGGATGGACAGTCGGACGGCACCTATTCGGCTTATGCCTGGCAGGAGCCCGACGAATGATCAAGCTCGTCCTGATCGGCGCCTGGGCGTGCTTCGCCACGCTCGCCTCCGGCTACGCGACGGGCTATTTCAAGGCGGCTTACGCCAAGAGCGGCGCCGAGCAGCCGGCCGGGCCGGTCGAAGCCAAGAAGACGAAGGAGATCGACGTACCCGTCATCCGCAACGGCGCCCTCAAGGGCTATATCGTCACGCAGTTCGTCTATTCGGTCAATGCCGCGGCGCCGAAAAAGCTCAGCATCTTCCCCGAGGCCTTGGTGGTCGACGAGGCGTTCCGCTACCTTTTCGACGACGAAACAATCGATCTCGAGAACCTCAAGAAATACGACCTGAAGAAGCTGACCAGCACAATCATCAAGAACGTCAACGCGCGCCTGAAGAACGACGTCGTCGCCGACCTGGCGATTCAGGAATTCACGTTCTTAACGGCCGCCGAGGTCAAGCAGCGCTTCTAGGCCGCGGCGCGACGTATCCTCTACCGGCATCGCCTTTGAATTGCTTCGTCGCTTCGCTCCTCGCAATGACGGCCGCGCATCGAAGCTAGTTGCAAAAATTCCGAGCGTTCGTCGTCCATCGGCCAAGGCCGCTGGCGACCATATTGCCGATCACCGCGCAAACATATTTCTTTTGCGCCGCGTTGTTGTTCGGCCCGGCATTGTAGCGCGCCACGGCCAATGTCCAGCTTCCTTCCTGCGCCTTGAGCTGCTTGAGGAACGCCGCCGCGTAGCGCACGTTCTGCGCCGGATCGAACATATCGCTGAGCGAGGCGAAATCGGCGCGGTGGAACCGCTCGTTGATCTGCATGCAGCCGATATCGATGAACTTGGCGCCGTTGGCGCGTTCGGCGGCGAATTTGGCCAGCGCTTCGGCAAGGCTTTTCGAGCGGACCGCGCGGCCGTCGACATTCATGTCATAGGGACTGAGCGCGCCGCCATGGCCGGTTTCCGTCAGCCCGACGGCGTAGAGCACGTTGAGCGGAATGTCGTTCAGCCGCGACGCGCGCGTCATCTCTCTTTCGCAAGCCAAATCATCGGCGCGGGCCGCCGCCAGGCTAGACAAAAAGATCGCCAGAACGGGCGCGGCGAGGCGCTTCGTCTTCCGCAGGATTCGGCTGACGCTCTGGCCGGTCGTCGCGCGGCGCGGAATGCGCCTGTCCATTCGAACTGTTCGCGGCGCTGCTTTGCGCATCGCCTTGTTGCGGAGCTGCTGAACCTGACCCATTGCTGTCGCCGCCCTGATTTGGGACGCTGTCGGAAGCTTGAATCACCACGGACGCCACGGGCTGTTCGACCGAGGCCAGACGCTCGGCGATCGCGTCGCGCTCGCCTTCGATCAATTTCGCCGTACTATCCTTGGAGGTCTCGATGACCACGGCCAGATTGCCATTGGCGAGCCGCATCTTGACGGTGAGCGAACCGAGGTCGGCCGGGTTGAGCTGCACTTCGAGCTCTTTGACCGGATTCTGACTGGCGGCCGGCGCGCTTGCATTCGCCGCGGCCGCGGGTGCGGTCATGTTCTCGGCCTGCTTGGCGATCAGGTCCGGCAATTGGTCGAGGCCGACCGGCGCGGCGGCGACGGCGCTATTGAGCAAGACGGCATCGCTCGTCGCCGGCGCGCTTGCCGCCGCCGTGGGAATTTCGCGAGAATTTTGATCGCCGGCGCCATTCCGGGCGTCGTTCGATCCTTCGCGCCGCATCGCGCCGTCACTCGCTTGCTCGCCGCCATTCGCCTTGGCGAGCGGCGCGGCAGGCGCGGCCGCCGTCGGAAGCGAAGGCTTCACGCTCTTTGCGGCGTCCGGGCCGGCGCTCGCGAGCGCGGCGGAATCGATTTTCGCCGTCTGCGTCACGCCATCCACGCCGAGATAGGTTCGCGCGCGCTGGACATGGACATCGACGACCGGGGGCGCAAGGCTTGGCGCTGTCGCCAAAGCCAATTGTGCGGTCGAGTCGGACGGCATGGGCGCGCCAGCGGCGGCTGTCGGCTGGCCTTGCGCCTGCAGGCGCGCCGCCCATGCTTGCGCCGCCGACCCGGGAGGCGTCGGCGCGCTCGCCTGCATGTCGATGCGCGGAGCGGCGGCGTTCGCCGTTCCGTTGCTTGACGGCGGCGCAGCAGCGGCCGGAGCGCCGCTCGTCGTCGCGGCGGCGCTCGCATTGGCTGGCAATGGCGGCGCGATCAGCGCGGCGACCGCCGCAGCGCCGGCCGCAGCGTCAGGTTGCGGCGCGACGAGAGCGGCGATCGCCGCGGCGGGGTCGACGCTCTGTCCGGTGGCTTCCGGCCGGTCATGCGGTTTATCGTGAGCGGCGCCGTCCTTGGCGGCGCCGGATTTCGGCGCATTGTCCTTGCCGCTTTTGCCGCTTTCGGGCGCGGGCGTTTGCGCGTCGCTCGCCAGTTCCTGAAGCACGGCGGCGAAGACCGACTGACCGGCGGCGCCGCCATGTTGAGCGGCGCGCGCCGCCATCAGCCCGGCGGGCGGGGCGTTTGCCGTCGCGGCCGCGGCGTGCGGCGCAACGCTCGACGCGCTCATCGGAGCTTCTCCTTCACCAACCCGTCGCTGCGCGCCACCGCTGCTTCGGCCATGCGAATCGTGGCCATCACCGCCTCGTCGCTTTTCGCCAGATCGCCGCTCGGAGCGACCGCCGGCAATTCGGCGGGCGCGGCCGGGGGCGCGTGCAGGCGCGCCGCAACGTCCTTCGCCGCCGCCAGCAACGAAACGTCGCGGCGCGGCAAATTGCTCGCATCGATCGCCTTGAGCTCGGCGATCCCTTCGTCGTACTGTGCGCCGAGAACGCCCGCCGCCGCGGCATAGAACTTGCCGCGCGTCTCGTCGGCAAGATCGCTATAGGCTTGCGCCAGAGACATGCGCGCGGCGACGCGGGCGACCTCGATTTTGCCGTCGAGCAAGGCGGCGCGGGAAATGGTGAGATAGAAGCCGCGCCGCGCCTCGGCGGGCAGCGAGGCGACGAGGCTGTCGAATTTATGAAAATCGGTCAGGTCCTCGGCAAGGCCGAGCCGAGCCGCCGTCGCGGCGACGCCGCGGATAAGATTGTCGGCGTAGATCGATCTCGGAAAACGGCTGAGATACTGGCTGGAAAGCAGCGCGAACCGGTCGACATCGCGCATTTCGCCGGCCATCAGGATTTCCCGCCGCAGCGCCGCTTCCTCGACCAGGCCGCCAGGCGCCAAGAGCCGCGCCAAGTCGAGCAAGTCGATCGCCTTCTTCTTGTCCTTCTCTGCGATCAACGACGACTGCACGAAGGCGATCTGCCCGGCGAGGCGCAGGTCCAGCGTCCTGGCGTCGAGCCCGCCCAACAGCTTTTCCGCCTCGTCCTCCCGCCCGACCACATAGGCAAGCGCGCCGCGCAGCAATTGCTCGTCGTCCTTCGCCATGCCCTGCATTTCCGCGAGCGTCGCAACCGCGCGCGGCGGGCCGCCGCTGAGCAGGAAGGCGATCGCGGCGTGGATATTGTCCGGCTGTCTCCATGTATCCGGGTCCGCCGCGGCGATCGCCGCGCCCATATCGTGCAGCATTGCGGGCTGCGCGGCATAGGCGGCCTTGTCGCCCTGCGCGATCTTGGCTTGCAGGTTTTGCAGATCGGCGAGCATTTTAAGCGGCACGGAAGGCGCCTCAGCGGCGCGCGCCGCGCCGAGCGACATCAACAGGCCGGCAAAGGCGGCAACGACAAGACGCCGGGCGGTCATGGTTTCGGCCTGCGCAGCAAAATTTCGATGCGCCGATTTTCCGCCGCGGTCGGATTGTTCGGCAGCTTCAAGCGGCGGTCGGCGTAACCTTCGATCCGCTCGACCCGTTTCTCCGGCAGGCCGCCGCGCACCAGCATGTAATAGGCCATTTGCGCGCGCGCCGATGAAAGCCGCCAATTGTCATAGGTCGCGGAGCGATAGGGACGCGCGTCGGTATGGCCGCGCACGATAACGGCGCCCGGCCGGTTCTTTAGCGCTTGAGCGATTTTCTCCATGATGCGTACGACGCGCGCTTGCGGCTGGGCCGAGCCGACCGGGAACATGCTGAAATCGAACTGATCGGTGAGGCTGATCAACAGGCCTTCGTCGGTCGCTTGCACTTCCAGACCGGGGCCGGGCGATGTCGGGGTCGGACCGCCGATTTCCTTCAGCAATTCGCTGCGCAATTGCGCAACATCGCCAGCCTCGACGTCGGTTTGCGCCTTGGTCGGCGACGCTTTGGCGTCCGCGCCGCTCGCCGCCGGCTGCGCGCTCGCCGGCTTGGCCGCCCCGCTGCGAACAGGCTCGGTGGGAGAATTCTGAGGCGGAGCAGGCGCGGCGGCGGACGGCGGCGGCGCTGCCGCCTCGGCTTGCGGCGCAGGCGCGGCTTGGCTTGCCGGCGGAATGGGAGCGGACGCCAGCGGAGCGGGTTTGGCCGCTGGCGGCGCGGCCAGCTGCTCCGCGACAGGGGCGGAGGGATTCGGCGCTTTCTCGGCGCTTTCCGGTCGACCGGCTGGCGGCGCGTCGACTTTCGCATCGCCGAAAGATTCGCTGGCCGGAGCGCGGGCGATCGGCTGGAACGGATCGCGAAACGCGTCGGTGTCCATGGTGCCGGCATTGGTGATCGGGTCGTTGCGCCCTTTGCCCAATGGCTTGGTCGAGGAGGGCGGCGCCGGCTTGCCTGCAATTTCATCCAGGCTTGCGTACGGATCCTTGAAGAGAGAGCTTTCCGAAAGCGTCGGCTTCGGATTGGCGGGATCGGCGGCGCTGGCCATGCCGCTTTCGCTCGCATCCGCCATCCTGACGCCGTCGCGCCCGCCTCTTCCGTTATGCGCGCCTTTGTTTCCGTCGGCGCCATTCTTTCCGGGGCTCGACGAATTGGTCTTGGTTTCGTCTTGCGTATCGTCCGACGGGCCGTCGATGTTCATTTCCGAGTCGGAGGTTTGGCCCTTCACCTTACCCTGGACGGAATCGCGGATGCCTTTTTGCGCCTTGGCGGTGTCCTCGAGTTTCACCGGGTTGAAGTAGCGCGCGATGATCGTCTTGGTGTCCTTGTCGGTGGCGTTGATGATCCATAAAACGAGAAAGAACGCCATCATCGCCGTCATGAAATCGGCGAAGGCGATTTTCCACGCGCCGCCGTGCGACTCGTCGTCATGGCCGCCGTGCCGCTTGATGATGACGATTTCGGGATGTCCGTGGTCCATCGCCTCGCTCATCCGGCGGTGGACTCAATCAGGTCGAGCCAAGACTGCAGTTGCGAGCGGATGACAGTCTGCTGCGCCTCGACCGTCACGTCGACCCCTTCCTCCAGACTGAAGTCGACCTCGACCGGATAGTTCGACAGCCGGTCGCGCAAGGCCTTCAGCACCGCTTCCGGCCCGGAGATTTTCAACAGCCCGGCGGATTCGCCGGAAAGGATGCGGCCGAGATTGTCGGAAAGGGCCTGGATGACCCGTTTCGATTGCTCCTGGGCAAGATAGGGCCGCAAAATACTGGCGACGGCCTCGGCGATACGGCTTTCGATCTCGGCGAGCCCCGCCGCGATCTGATCGGCCAGCTTGGCGTATTCTTCCGCCTGGAATGCGGCGCGCTCGGCTTCGCTCTGCGCCTCGAACTCGCTCTGCTGATGGGCGAGCGCCGTGTTCATTTCGGCCTGCGCGGCGGCGAGCCCTTCCTGCCGGCCGCGTTCGAAAGCCTCATGGACGCGCGCCTCGGTATCTTCTACCGCCGCGATGACACGCGGCTTGAGCAGGATAGACGGATGCTTCGGCGTCTCATCCATATCGGTCGCTTCGACCCGCTCGAAGCGATTGAGATACTGGGCGATCGGGATCGGCCTCATGCGCTGCTCCCTTGACGTATCCATTGCTTGAGAATCGCCGCCGCCTGCTCCTCGTCATGCTCGATCAACTGTTCGAGCTGGCGCTGCGGACTCTTGCTCTTGCGGGCGATCAGTTCGTCGACGAGCCCATTGCTTTGGTCGGACGGCTCAATGAGGAAATTTTCCGGAGAGACGCCCGGCAGCGCCGCCGACGCGCCCGCGGCGGCAAGGGCCGGCTGGAAGCCGCCGCCGGGCAGCAGATTGATCGCTTCCGGAGCGCTGGGGGGCGGCGCGGCGAGCAGCATTTTCGTCGCCGGCCGGATGCCGAACCAGATCAGCAGCATGGCAGCGCCGATCACCGCCGCGGCGCTGATCAGCGAGCCGGATTGGCGCAGCAAGAGCTCGACGATGGTCGGCCCGGGCACCGGCTCGAGATCATGCCCGCTATCGACGAAATCGACGACCAGGACCTTGATCGTATCGCCGCGCTCCTTGCGCAACCCGGCGGCGGACGAGACGAGTTGCTCGATGTCCTTGACCTGCTTGTCGACCGCGTCCTGCGTCGCTTTTGCGCCGAACGCGGCCCGATTGACGAGCACGGCGACGGACAGGTTATCGATCGTATAGCCGGAACTGGTTGTGGTCGTCGCCTTGGACGAGATTTCGTAATTCGTCAGCTCTTCGCGCTTTTGGTTCTCGTCGTTCGATTGCTTGGAATCGCCCGCCGGCGTTTTCGATTGCGGCAGATTGCGCTCGACGCTGGTCGGCGTCTGCCCGCTCGTATTCTGGGAGCTCTGGCTCTCCTTGATCACGCGAACCGAGCGCTCGACGCGCTGGTCCGGATTGTAGATCGTCTCATTGGTTTGCTTCTTGTCGGTATTGAGCCGCGCGGCGACGCTGATCTGAAAATTCTTCAAGCTGAGATAGGGCGCCAGCGTCCGGCGGACCGAATCCTGAATCGACTGGGAGACGCTCTTTTGCAAGGCGAGCATATTGCTCGGCGCCTGGTCCATCGAATCCGAGCCGGAGGCGAGAAGCAGCCCGTCGACATTCATCACCGTGACTTCTTCGAGCTTCATGCCTGGGACGGCGGCCGCGACCAGATGACGGATCGCCTGCGCGGTGCTGGAATCATCGGAGACCGCTGTCCGGATGACCACCGAGGCGGAGGGAGGCTGGCGCTCGCGGCGGAACGATCCCTCATCGCCCATCACGATATGGACGCGCGCCGCCTTCACGCCATGCATCATCTGGATGGTGCGGGCGAGCTCGCCCTCCATTGCCCGCACCCGCGTCACCTCCTGCATGAACGAGGTGAGGCCGAGCGAGCCGAGCTTGTCGAACAATTCGTTGCCGACGCTGCCGCTATGCGGCAGGCCCTTCTCCGCCAGGGTCATGCGGGCGACCGCCGCCTCGCCGACCGGAACCAGAATCGTGGTCTCGTCGGCGCTGACGTCGAAAGGGATGCCGGCCTCGCGGAGCGCCGCGCCCATCGTGACCACGTCGTCGCGGTCGAGCCCGGAATAGAGCGTCTCGTTGGACGGCCGGCTCATATAATAGCCGAACACTCCGATCGCCGCGGCGACGGTGAACCCAACCAGCCCGAACACGGCGAGACGCCGCGCGCCAAGCGCGAGCAGGTTCGTCCAAAGCCGCTCCGCCTGCGCCAAGGCGCTCATGCCCGATCCCACGCCGCTCCGTGACCCATCGGCTCACTTTCGGCGAGGGAGCTTGCGCGGAGGTTGCGGGGAAGCGTCCCGCGCCGCTCTCTCCACGCGCCGGGGCGTGGCCGAATCGCCGTTTTACCCGCTGTTAATTCGCCAAAGGCATAGTCGCCTTGCCGAAATGCTTCAGCCGAGCCTGGCTTGGAGCGTCGGCGAAAACACGACGAGTAGGTCCGTTGGACCTATAGGCATTAAGCCGCTTCGTCGTCGCGGTGTGAGTCCGAATGTCAATAAAAACGGCTCGACCGAGCCCAAAGGAAGCACACCCATGAATACGTCTTCAATTCTAACCAATTCCTCGGCCCTGACCGCGCTGGAATCGCTGAATCAGACCGAGCAGGCCCTCTCCTCGACCCAAAACGAAGTCTCGACCGGCCTCAAAGTGTCGAGCGCCGCCGACAACGCGGCCTATTGGTCGATCGCCACCCAGCTCAGCTCGGATGGCGGCGTGGTTAACGCCGTCAACGACGCGCTGCAGGAAAGCACCCAGATTCTCAGCACGGCGACCTCGGCGATCAACTCGATCATCACCACGATCAATTCGATCGAGACCGCCTTGACCCAGGCCTCCAACCCGGGCGCCGACATCACCGCGATCCAGACGACGGTCTCCGCCCTCGGCAAGCAATTGCTCGACGCGGTC
>DATGLU010000048.1:0-5335 GCA_035294045.1 Roseiarcus sp.
ATCAGGATCGGCGCCGGCGCGACGATCGGCGCTGGCGCCGCGGTGGTTCAGGACATCGCCGAGGGCGTAACCGCCCATGGCGTGCCGGCGAGAGCCGTCGCCGACAGTACGAAGAACGGACGCTGAAATGCTGAACACGCCTTTC
Organism: Roseiarcus sp.; assembly: GCA_035294045.1. Taxonomy (GTDB): domain Bacteria; phylum Pseudomonadota; class Alphaproteobacteria; order Rhizobiales; family Beijerinckiaceae; genus Roseiarcus. The sequence continues at coordinate 146 of DATGLU010000048.1, forward strand.
TCGCCCTGGCCGACCTTTTCCGACGAGGAGATCGAGGCGGCGTCGCGCGTACTCCGCTCCGGGCGCGTCAATTACTGGACCGGCGGCGAAGCCAAGGCGTTCGAGGAGGAGTTCGCCGCATGGTGCGGCGCGCGCCACGCGATCGCCCTCGGCAATGGCACGCTGGCGCTCGAACTCGCTTTGCGCGCTTTGAAGATCGGCCCCGGCGACGAGGTCGTCGTTCCGGCCCGCACCTTCATCGCCACGGCCTCGGCGGCGATCCAATGCGGCGCCGTCCCGGTCTGCGCCGATATCGACCGCGATTCGCAGAACGTCACCGCCGAGACGATCGCAGCGGTCGCGACGCCGCGGACCAAAGCGGTCGTCTGCGTCCACCTCGCCGGCTGGCCCTGCGACATGGACCCGATCCTGGCGCTGTGCGAAGAGCGCGGGCTCGCCTTGATCGAGGATTGCGCGCAGGCGCATGGCGCCCGGTATAAGGGCCGCTCGGTCGGGACGATCGGCCATATCGGCTGCTGGTCCTTTTGCCAGGACAAGATCATCACGACCGGCGGCGAAGGCGGCATGGTGACGACCAATCGCCGCGACTGGTTCGAGGCGATGTGGGCGTTCAAGGATCACGGCAAGTCTTGGCGGGCCGTAAACGCCCGCGAGCATCCGCCCGGCTTTCGCTGGCTGCACGAATCATTCGGCAGCAATTATCGCATGACCGAGATGCAGGCGGCGATCGGCCGCGCGCAATTGCGCCGGATGCCGGAATGGAGCAAGGCGCGGCGGCGGAACGCGGACCGGATTTGGCGCGCGGCGGCGCAGATCCAAGCGCTGCGCGCGCCGACGCCGCCAAACGGATTCGAGCACGCCGCCTATAAGGCCTATGTCTTCGGACGCCCCGGCGCGCTCGCCGAAGGTTGGACGCGCGACCGCATCGTCGCGGCGATCGAAGCCGAGGGCGCGCCCTGCTATACCGGCTCTTGCTCGGAGATTTACCTGGAAAAGGCGTTTACCGAAGCCGGGCTCGGGCCGAAACAGCGGCTGCCGGCCGCCAAGGCGCTGGGCGAGGAGAGTTTGATGTTCCTGGTCCATCCGACCTTGCGCGACGACGAGATCGACAAGACCTGCGCGGCGCTGCAGAGCGTGATGGCGCGCGCTGCGTCAAGCAGAAAAGGCATGCGGACGGGGACAGAGGGATGATCAGAGCCGTCAAAATCGCCCCGTCGATTCTCGCCGCCGATTTCTCCCGGCTGGGCGACGAGGTGCGCGCCGTCGACAAAGCCGGCGCCGACTGGATCCATGTCGACGTGATGGATGGCCATTTTGTGCCGAACATCACGTTCGGGCCGCTCGCGGTGAGCGCGGCGCGCGCCGCGACGAAGAAGCCGATCGACGTCCATCTGATGATCGCGCCGGCCGACCCCTATCTCGAAGCGTTCGCCAAAGCCGGGGCGGACCGCATCATCGTCCATGCCGAGGCGGGGCCGCATCTCGATCGCTCGCTGCAGACGATCCGGGGCCTCGGCAAGAAAGCCGGCGTCGCGATCAATCCGGCGACGCCGGAAGGCGCCGTCGCCTATGTCCTCGATCGCCTCGATACGATCCTGACGATGACGGTCAATCCCGGCTTTGGCGGCCAGGCCTTCATTCCGGCGATGCTCGACAAGATCAAGCGGGTCAAAGCGATGATCGGCGACAGGCCGATCGCGCTCGAAGTCGACGGCGGCGTCGCGACCGCCAACGCGACCGAGATCGCCGCCGCCGGGGCCAATGTTTTCGTCGCCGGATCGTCGATTTTCGAAAGCAACGACTACGCGAAAGCGATCGCGGCTCTGCGCGCAGGGGCGACGGCCGGCGCGCGATGATTTCGGACGAGCTCATTTGAGCCGCCAGAGCGAGGATCGAAGCGATCGTCATTGCGAGCGGAGCGAAGCAATCCATTCATAGGGCGCAGTCCTACGAATGGATTGCTTCGTCGCTACGCTCCTCGCAATGACGGAGGCGCCAGCCGCGTCTACAGCTTCTTCCCGTCCGGCCCGAACGTCTTCAGATAGGCGATGACGTCGTCGATGTCTTTCTCCCGCGACAGGCCCGGGAAAGTCATCTTGGTGCCGGGAACCTTCGCTTGGGGATTCTTGAGATACTCTTTCAGCGTCGCCTCGTCCCAAACGAGGCCTGAATTCTTGTTGGCTTCGCTGTAATTGTAGCCAGGATAGGTTCCCGCTTTGCGGCCGACGACGCCGTTGAGAACCGGGCCGACGCTGTTATGCGCGCCTTCGCCGATCTGATGGCAGGCGCGGCATTTGAGGAAGACTCTTTCGCCCGCCGCCGCGTCGGCGGCGGCGGCGGGACGATAGGCCATCATCGATGTCGAGAGAGCGATGGCGACGCTCAAAACCCGGCAGGCGAAACGATTCAATCTTCCCCTCCTCTCGGCCGAATGCGCGGGGAGGGATCATGTCAGACTCGGCCCCGCGCCGTCACGCGGCGCGTGGTCGCGGTTCGTTCGGCGCCTTCAGTCTCGCGCGAACTCTTCGCGCTTCTTCCAGGCGAAGGTCCCGAAAACGCCGATTAAGGCCAAGGCCATGCCGAACCAGGTGAAGGCGTAGGAAAGATGATTGTTCGGAAAGGAAAGGATCGTCTCGCCGCCTTCGGGCAAAGCGGCCGGATCGGGGCCGGCGTCGGCGTCGATCGTGAACGGCGCGACCCGGTCGAGCTTCATCGCCGCGGCGATGGCGAAAGGATCGCGGGTGAACCATTGGCCGGCCGCCGGATCGTCGGCGGGCGTGAACCAGGTGCGCGATTCGGGCGAGCGCATCAGCCCGATTATTTCCGCGGCTGGCGGGCCCTGGTCCGCGCCGCCCGAAAAGGCGGCTTTCTTGTCCTCGGGGATGAAGCCGCGATTGACGATGACGATCGCGCCGTCGCTGAGCTTGAGCGGCGTCAGCACCAGATAACCCGGGCCGCCATAACGGCCGCGCGGATTTCCGAGGGCGCGGAAAATCAGCGCCTGATGGGCGAAGTCATAGAATCCAGCGGCGCGCACATGTCGATATTCATAATCCGCCGGCTTCAGACTCGGCCAGGCGGATTCCGGCGGCAAGCCGACCGGCGGCGCGCCGACCCGCGCCGAAACTTCGGCGATCAAGCCCTCTTTCCAGGCGAGCCGATGCAATTGCCAGACGCCGAGCGCGATCAGCAAAGCAAGGCCGACGGCCGTGAACAGGCCCGGCCAAATCAGCGTCGCGGCAAGGCTGCGCTTCGCCACCGGCTTTCAGCCTTCCAGCCGGCCTTCGGCGGCCTTGTTGCGGTATTGCAGGGCGATGAGCACGCCTTTGAATGGCCTCAAGAGGCCAAGGCAGACGATAATCGTCAGCGGCAGGAACAGGACCATATGAACCCAGATCGGCGGCTCATAGACTATTTCTGTCCACAGAGCCGCGCCGAGCACGATGAAGCCGCCGATCAAGGCGACGAAGACCGCCGGACCGTCGCCCGAATCGGCAAAGGAATAATCGAGCCCGCAGGCGGCGCAGCGCGGCGCGAGCGCGACGAAGCCGGCGAACAACCGGCCCTTGCCGCAACGCGGGCATCGGCCGGCTAGGCCCATCGCAAAAGACGAAGCGTAAGCGTGTTCGGCTTCTTTCATTCAAGACCGCCGAGACGTTGGCTGACTCGGCGCAGAGAGCGGAGCGCCTCAGCCTCCGCCGGTCGCGCCTTCGATCGCCGCGCCCCACGAGCCCCAGACATAGATGCAGGAGAACAGGAACAGCCAGACGACGTCGACGAAGTGCCAGTACCAGGCCGCAAATTCGAAGCCGAGATGCTGCTTGGGCGTGAACTGGCCGGCATAAGCGCGGACCAGGCAAACGATAAGGAAGATCGTGCCGATGATGACATGGGCGCCGTGGAAGCCGGTCGCCATGAAGAAGGTCGCGCCATAGATCGTGTTCTTAAAGTTGAACGGCGCGTGCATATACTCCCAGGCCTGGACGCAGGTGAAGGTCACGCCGAGAATGATGGTCAGCCACAGCCCGATTTTGAGGCCCTTGCGATCGTTGTGAAGCAAAGCGTGATGGGCCCAGGTGACGGTTGTGCCCGAGGTCAGCAGGATCAGCGTGTTGAGCAGCGGCAGGTTCAGCGGATCGAGGACTTCCGTGCCCTTGGGCGGCCACATGCCGCCGGTGAAGGCGACGCGGGAATATTGAATCGCCTCGCCGGTGAACAGCGAGGCGTCGAAAAACGCCCAGAACCAGGCGACGAAGAACATCACCTCGGAGGCGATGAACAGGATCATGCCATAGCGGTGGCTGATCTGGACGACCGGCGTATGGTCGCCATGCTCCGCCTCGTAGATCACGTCCCGCCACCATGAGGCCATCGTGTAAAGGACGCCGATGCCGCCGGCCCCGAGAATATAAGGGCCGACTTTCAGGCCGCCGAGCGTCAGATCCTTCATCCACATGATCAGGCCGACGGCGGTGATGAACGCGAATATCGAACCGACGATGGGCCACGGGCTCGGATTGACGAGGTGGTAGTCGTGATGCGGCTTGGCGTGAGCGTCAGCCATTCTGTCCCCTCTTCCTTTCGTCCAATCCCGCCGGATGAGCCATCGGCGGTGGATTTGCCCCGTTTGCCCAGCCCCGTCAAGGCGACGTTTCGTCCCGAACCGCGCCGCGCTCGATCCTTCAGGAGCGCTTTTCGACCGCGACCGGCTTCGCCGCGTCCCGCGCCGGATAAAGCGTATAGGAGAGCGTCAACTCGTCGACCCCGTTCATCGTCTCGTCCTGCTCGAGCTTCGGGTCGAGAAAGAAGACGACCGGCAGCTCCGCCGTCTCGGTCGGCCCCAAATGCTGCTCGGTGAAGCAGAAGCAGGCGATCTTGTCGAAATAGGCGCCCGAGACATCGGGCGTGACATTGTAGATCGCGTTGGCCGCCGTCTCGCGCGCCGCCTGGTTGCGGAATTTGAAGTAAACGGTCGCCGTCTGCCCGGTGCGCAGCGTGATCGCCGGCGTTTCCGGCTCGACAGTCCAAGGCAGGCCGGCCCCGACATTCGCGTCAAACCGCACCGTAATGAGGCGCTTGCCCTTCAGAGCCGGCGCGACATGGGCGACCTGGGTCGTGCCGGCGAAGCCGGTGGTGCGGCAGAACAGGCCGTAAAGAGGGACCGCGGCGAAAGCCGCGCCGAGCATGACG
>DATGLU010000049.1:0-2819 GCA_035294045.1 Roseiarcus sp.
GATCAATTGATGAAAGTCCCGGAATATCGCGCGATCGCGGTGATCGATCGGACCATCCAGGAAATTTCGGAAATTTACGGCGCGCTGCCGCCGGAGACGGAGCGCGCGCCGTCGGCCAACGAAAATGCGGCGCCGGTCCCGCGCGCCGAGGCGGCGCCCGCCGCCGATATCGCGCAGACCAAGATCGCGATGGCGATCGCCGAGGCGATCGAATCGAACGTATCGCAATTGCGCATGCAGCGCCTGCCGCCGGCTACGCCCTATATGCTGGTTGGCGCGGCGTCCTGAAACGGTACGGACGGTTCAAGCTTTACTCTTTATTGACCATATCGGCGAAGCCTTCGATCGCGCCTGTCCGAAACGTCTGGCCGCGCGCGGCCGTCTCCCGGCCTCGCTTGGCCGCCTCCTCGTCTCCGGAGACAATCAGCTTCGCGCAAGCGTCGTACGGTTAGCTCGGCGGACGATCCTTGGAGGAGTGTGTTCGATGAGCATCATGGGCGCCGCGGTATCCGGCATGAACGCCGATACAACTTGGCTGGCTTCGATTTCCCAGAACATCGCCAACGCGAACACGACCGGATACAAGAACAATCAGACCAGCTTCGAGGCGCTCGTCGATCAAACCTCAGCCGCTTCCTACGATGCGGCGGGCGTGTCGACCCACACGATTTCCCTCAATTCGATGCAGGGCATCGTGGTCGGCGGCCAATCGGCCGTCACCGACCTCGCGGTGCAAGGCAACGGGTTCTTCGTCGTTTCGAACTCAGCCGGCGACACGTTCCTGACGCGCGACGGCTCGTTCGTGCCCGACGCGTCGGGCAATCTCGTCAATTCCGCCGGCTATTACCTGATGGGCTACAACATCCAGAACGGCCCGGCGACGATCACCGCCAATTCGTTGACCGGCACGCAAGTGGTCAATGTCGACAAGGCGGGCGAACAGGCGACGCCGTCGAGCACCGGCACGTTCGCCGCCAATCTACCCTCTGCGTCGGCCGTCGGACAGACCGAGACGACCGACCTCGTCGCCTACGACAATCTCGGCAGCGCGCAAAATTTGGCTATGACCTTCGCCAATAACGGCGGAAATAGCTGGCAGCTCACGGTCACCGATTCAACCGGAGCGACGACGACCACCAACCTGACCTTCAACCCCAATACCGGAAAGCTGACCAGCTTGGGCGGCGGCGGCACGACGCTTAACGTGAATGTTCCTAACGGACAAACCGTGGCGCTTGACCTCAGCGGCATGACCCAGCTCGCCGCCGGGTATTCGGTCAATACGGCGAACGTCAACGGCAATGCCCCGAGCAGCGTCACCGGCGTGACGATCGGCAACGACGGCACTCTGTCCTTCCAGTTCGCCAATGGGCAAACGATCGCCGGCTATCAGATTCCGCTCGCCAGCGTCGCGAGCCCGGACAATCTCACCTCGGTCAGCGGCAACGCCTATCAAGCGAACTTCGCCTCGGGGACGGTGAAAATCGGCACAGCCGGCCAGGCCGGGTTCGGCACGATCCAATCCTCATCGCTGGAAAGCTCCACGGTCGATCTCGCGACGGAATTGACGGAAATGATCAACGCGCAAAGCGCTTACGAGGCGAATTCGAAATCGTTCCAGACGGGGGCCACGCTGCTCGACGTGCTCAACAACCTGAAGCCGTGAGCGGCGTCGCAAGCGATCGTTTAAGGGCTGGTTCATGAGCCTGTCGTCGGCGTTCAACATCATCTCGTCCTCGTTCGTCGCCAACGCGGCGCAGACGGCCCTTATCTCGGCGAATATCGCCAACGCGAACACGAAGGGCTACTCCACCAAGACGGCGAATGTCGCGACCGCCGCCTATGGCGGCGTCGAGGTTTCCTCGATCACCCGGGCGGCCGACAGCGCGCTTCTCGATCAGGTTCTGCAATCGACATCGCAGTCGGCAAGCCAGCAGGCGCTTTCGAAAGGCTTGACGACGCTCGCGGCGACGGTCAGCGACAGCGCCTCGGCCTCGTCATCGTCCGGCTCGACGCAAAACGGGCAATCGCCTTCGGCGATGCTCTCGAACCTGCAGAGCGCGCTCGCCACCTATCAGGCGTCGCCCAGCAGCCTCTCGGCGGCGGATGCGGTGGTGACCGCCGCGAACAATCTCGCCGCCTCGCTCAACAGCGCCTCGGCGACCGTGCAGCAGGTCCGCTCGCAGGCCGATTCGGACATGGCCTCGGCGGTCACGACGATCAATTCGCTGCTCAATCAATTCGAGCAAGCCAACAACACGGTCGTCAATGGCCTTGCGACCGGCGCCGATGTGACCAACGCGGAAGATTCGCGCGACCAGATCCTGACCCAGCTTTCACAACAAATCGGCATTTCGACCGTCACGAGCTCGAACGGCTCCGTCTCGATTTATACCGATAGCGGCGTCACCCTGTTCCAGGGGACGTCGCGCACCGTCTCCTTCGCGCCGAGCACGACCCTGACTGCAGGAATCAGCGGCAACGCGGTCATGGTCGACGGCGTCGCCATTACCGGCGCGTCGTCGCCGATGCCGATCCAATCGGGCGCGCTGGCCGGCCTCGCGGCGCTTCGCGACGCGGTCGCGCCGGAATACCAGGCGCAACTCGACCAAATCGCCAACGGCCTGATCAGCGCCTTTGCCGAAACGCCGCAATCGACGCCCGCGGCCGCCTCGCCGACGCCCCCCGCCAGCCTGCCGGGCCTGTTCACCTTCCAAGGCGCGACCGGCATGCCGGCCAGCGCCACCGGGCTCGCCGCGCTCATCAAGGTCAATGCGAGCGTCGATCCGTCGCCGGGCGGTAACGCCAACCTGCTCCGC
>DATGLU010000050.1:0-5888 GCA_035294045.1 Roseiarcus sp.
GTCAGGATCGCGAACATCACGTTGCGCTCGACGTTCAACGCCTCGAAGAAAGTCTGGTCGCGCTGTCGCCAGTCGATCATGATCATTGGCCGCTGCAAGGCCGGCTCGATCCGCTGGCGCATCTCGTCCATGCGGTCGGGATCATCGACAAAAGCCTCGATCACGTTGACCTGGCCGTCGAGATTGAAGAAGGCCTGCGCTTCCGGCAGCGGCAGGAAGACGAATGTATTGTCGAACTGGAACATGCCGATTTGGAAAATCGCCACGACCGGGTATGACTTGATGCGCGGCGTGACGCCGAACGGGGTCTGCGCGCCGCGCGGCGCGATGATCGTGATCTTGTCGCCGATGCGCAGGCCCAAATGCTCGGCGAGGCGGACGCCGATCGCCGCGCCGCCGGCGCTGTCGAAGCCGTTGAGCGTGCCGAGATTGATATGGCCGGCGATCCCCGGCAATTGCTTCAAATCCGCTTCGCGCACGCCGCGCACCAGCACGCCCGACGAGTTGAATTGAGAGGACGCCAAGGCCTGGCCTTCGACGAGCGGCAGGACGAGCTTGACGCCTTGTACTTTTTTTACCCGCTGCGTCACCGCGTCGTAGTCGGTGAGCGGCGTCTCGGCGGGCTGAAGGAAGAGATGGCCATTGAGGCCGATGATCTTGTCGAGCAGGTCGTGGCGGAAGCCGTTCATCACCGACATGACGACGATCAGCGCAGCGACGCCAAGCACGATGCCGAGAAAGGAAAAGCCGGCAATCACCGAGATCGAGCCGTGCTTGCGCCGCGCGCGGAGATAGCGGAACGCGACCATCCATTCGAAGCGCGCGAAGGGACGGGTCGTGAGGGGAGGCGATTCCTGGGCGGCAGGCGCGTCGAGCGCGGCGGCGGTCATGGGCGCTCTCCCTCTCGCCGGGCGCATCCCTTCTCCCCGCTTCGCGGGGAGAAGGTGGCCGCCACAGGTCGTCTGAAAGACGACCGTTCTTCGAACGGTCTTTGGCGGCCGGATGAGGGGCTGCGGTGAGCTTGCCGGTTAGCCTTTCGAAGGGCGCTTACCTTTCTAGTCCTGCGCAGCCCCTCATCCGGCCGTGCTGCGCACGGCTGCCTTCTCCCCGCCTTGCGGGGAGAAGGGACGCCGCCGCGCCGCGCGTCGCGCCTTGTCATCCACGCTCCGTCTTGCCGCCGAAGCGGCGGATCGCATCCTCGACGCTGACGAGCTCGCGCACGCCGCTGCGGCGCTCTTTCAGCTCCACCTTGCCTTCGGCGAGGCTGCGCGGCCCGACCAGAATCTGATGCGGCAGGCCAATCAAGTCCAAGGTCGCGAATTTTGCGCCTGGCCGCTCGTCGCGGTCGTCATAGAGCACGTCGATTCCGGCCGCCTCAAGGGCGGCATGGATGCGCGCGCAGGCCGCGTCGGTGGCGCTGTCGCCGACTTTGAGATTGGCGAGGCCGACCCGGAACGGCGCGACGGATTCGGGCCAGATGATTCCGGCTTCATCGTGATTGGCCTCGATCAAAGCCGCCGCCAAGCGGCTCGGGCCGATGCCGTAGGAGCCGCCATGAATGGCGTGCTCCTTGCCGTCCGGGCCGTTGACCACCGCTTTCATCGGCTCGGAATATTTCGTCCCAAAGTAGAAAATATGGCCGACCTCGATGCCGCGCGCCGAAAGCCGCGCGGTTTCCGGCAGCGCGGCGAAGGCCGCCGCGTCGTGCTTTTCCGAGGTGGCGGCGTAGAGCGACGTCCATTTGTCGACGACCGCCTGCACCGCGGCGGAATCGTCGAAATCGATCGTCTCGGGCGGTGGCGGGAAGCTCAGATAGTCCTTATGGCAATAGATTTCGCTCTCGCCGGTCGTGGCGAGAATGATGAATTCATGGCTCAAGTTTCCGCCGATCGGGCCGGTATCGGCGACCATGGGGATCGCCGTGAGGCCGAGGCGCAGAAAGGTGCGTAGATAGGCGACGAACATCTTATTGTAGGAATGGCGCGCGCCTTCGGCGTCGAGATCGAACGAATAGGCGTCCTTCATCAGGAATTCGCGCGAGCGCATCACGCCGAAGCGCGGCCTGACCTCATCGCGGAACTTCCACTGGATGTGATAGAGATTGAGCGGCAGGTCCTTGTACGAGCGGATATAGGCGCGGAAAATCTCGGTGATCATCTCCTCGTTGGTCGGCCCGTAGAGCATGTCGCGCTCGTGCCGATCCTTGATCCGCAGCATTTCCTTGCCGTAATCCTCGTAGCGGCCGGATTCGCGCCAAAGATCGGCCGATTGGATGGTCGGCATGAGCAATTCGATCGCGCCGGACCGATTCTGCTCCTCGCGCACGATCTCGGTGATTTTCGCCAGAACGCGCAGGCCGAGCGGCAACCAGGCATAGATGCCCGCCGCCTCCTGGCGGATCATGCCGGCGCGCAGCATCAGGCGGTGCGAGACGATCTCCGCCTCCTTGGGCGTCTCGCGGAGAATAGGCAAGAAATAGCGGGAAAGACGCATCGGAACTCTCAAGGGTGGGCGAAAGCGGCGAATCGAAGGCGTCGCCTCATGGCGCTCGCCGGGCAAATGACCCGAAACGCCTTCCCATGACAAGCCGCCGTCTCTCTAAGTGCGGCCCGCAAAGCTGCCGCGGCCGGAAAAGGGCGATTTCGACGAAGAGGTTAGCGGCAAGACCGGGCGATCGGGGCAAAATGTAGTCGCGGTCGCTGACCGCGCCGCGTTTTAAGGCGAAACGCGGCGCTTCGCGTCCGCCGCGGTCAGCGACCGCGGCTACAAGCGCCACGCGGCGTCAGGCCCGCTCCGCGCTCGCAATGGTGGCGGCCCGCGCGCCGGCGCTGACGATCGCGGCGACGATCACGTTCAGGATCAGGGCCAAGAAGCCGACATTGATCTCCTGAATCGGCTTCGGCAGGAACGGGGCGAGCGTCGCGATCGTGCTGTGGCTAAGCGTGACCGCGACGACGGTTGCTACGCCGACCGCGATGCCGGCGAAAGCGCCGGCTTTGGTCAGCGGATTGTTCCGCATCAGGCTGCAGACGATCGCCGGGAAGAATTGCGTGACGAAGGAATAGCCCATCAGCAGCAGGGCGACGATCGTCTTGCCGCCTTGCAAGGTGAAGAAAATGGCGACCAAGGCGACGATCGGGACGAGGCCGCGCGCCGTCCAGGCCACCGTCTCCTCGCGCGTTTCCGGCCGGAGGCCGCGCAGCACGTCGTTGGCGCAGAGCGTCGAGGCGGCGACGAGAATGATCGAGCCCGGCACAAGCGCGGTGAGAACGCCGGCCGCGCCGATCACGCCGACGAACCAGGGATCGAACGTATTGATCGACAGCTTGAACAGGGAGAGGTCGATGTCCGGGCCGGTCAGGCCCGGCGTTTTCAGGATCGCTGCGAAGCCGCAGAAAAAGACGAAGAGCAGGATCAATTGATAGAGCGGCAGGATGATCGCGTTGCGGCGGAAGATATGCTCCGCCTTGGCCGTGAAGACCGCGCCGAACGCGTGCGGCCACATGTAGAAGCCGAGCGCCGAGAGCAGGGCGGATGACTGGAACCAGATCAGGCCGCCGTCGCCGGACGGCTTGAGCGCCAGGAAGCCGGGCTTGGCCGCATCGATCGCCCGAAACATGTCGCCATAGCCGCCGTAATAATGCAGCGGCAGGTAGATGCCGAGAAAGACCACCACCGCCAGGATCATCAAATCCTTCACCGTCGAGGTCCAGGCCGAGCCGCGCACGCCCGAGACCATGACATAGGCGGTGATGATCGCCGCGCCGATCCAGATCGCCGCGGTCGAGGAGATCGCGCCGTACGACGCGACGGACACGATGATGCCGAGCCCTTTGAATTGCAGCACGAGATACGGAATCAGCGCGACGACGCCGACCGCCGCGACCAGCACGCCGAGCAAAGGGCTGTCGTATTTTCGCGCGACGAAATGCGATTGCGAGACGATCCGCTCCTGCCGCGCATAGCGCCAGACCGGCGGCAGCAGCCAATAGGAGAGGATATAGGCGAGGCAGCCATAGGCGAGGATGTAATAGGTCTGGGCGCCTTTGCCGTATGCCCAGCCGCTGCCGCCGAGAAAGGTGAAGGTCGTGTAGATTTCGCCGGCTTGCAGCAGGAAGACCAAAATGCCGCCGAAGCCGCGGCCGCCGACGGTCCATTGCTCCAGCGTCATTTCCTTGCCGCTGCGCGCGACGAGGCCGAGGACGAGCGCTAGAGCGGCGGTCAGAAAGATGATGATGAGCGCGCTGTTCATCGGCGGTCGCTTTCGGCGCGTTCCGCGTTGGCGGGGTCGTTGAAGAAGATGAACGCCATGATCGCGGCGGTCAGGAGCACCCAGAGCACCAGCCAGGCGAGAATCAGCGGTAGGCCGAGCACCAGCGGCTCGACCGAATTGAAGAAAGCCGTTCCGCCGAGAATGGCGATGAAGGGCAGGGCGGCGAGCCATTTCAGGCTGGTCATGGAGCCTCCGACGCGTCTGCGCGTTTTAAGCGAAGCCTAGTCCGCCGCCCGACAATCTGCCAAGGAGTTTCGAGGCGTTGCCGAAGAAATTCCTTCTATCTATCGCGTCAATCGCGGCGACGATGGATTCTCTTCGCCGCTATGCAATAATGCGGCGATGTTCCTGTCCTTCTTCGCTGCGCTGCGGCAAGCGCATGTGCCGGTCACGCCGCGCGAATATCTGACCTTGATGCAGGCTTTGGACCGCGATCTCGCCGAACGATCGGTCGAGGATTTCTACCATCTCTCGCGCGCGCTTCTGGTCAAGGACGAGCGCAACCTCGACAAGTTCGACGTCGTCTTCGCCGCGACGTTCAAGGGCGCGCTCTCGCTCGCCGCCGCGGTCGAGCGGGTCGAGATACCGGAGGAATGGCTGCGCAAGCTCATCGAGCGCTATCTCACGCCGGAGGAGCGCGCCGAGCTCAATGCGTTGGGTTTCGATAAGCTGATGGAGACGTTGCGCCAGCGCCTCGCCGAGCAGAAGGGCCGCCATCAGGGCGGCTCGAAATGGATCGGGACGGCCGGGACCTCGCCGTTCGGCGCTTATGGCGAAAATCCTGAGGGCGTACGCATCGGCCAGGACAAGGGCCGCCACGGCCGCGCGGTGAAAGTGTGGGACCGGCGCGACTTCAAGGACCTCGACGGCGACGAGGCGCTCGGTCCGCGCGCGATGAAAATCGCGCTGCGGCGGCTTCGCCGGTTCGCCCGCGAGGGCGCGGCTGAGGAGCTCGATCTCGACAGGACGATCAGCGACAGCGCCAGAAAAGGCTATATCGACGTTCAGTTGCGGCCGGAGCGGCGCAACGCGATCAAAGTGCTGCTCTTCCTCGATGTCGGCGGCTCGATGGACTGGCATGTCGAGGCCGCCGAAAATCTCTTCGCCGCGGCGCGCGGCGCGTTCAAGCGGCTGCGGCATTTCTATTTCCACAACTGCCTCTATGAGAGCGTGTGGGCGAAGAACCGCCGCCGCCACGAGGAGCGCACGCCGACGCTGGACATCCTCCACACCTATGGCCGCGACTATCGCGCGATCTTTGTCGGCGACGCGTCGATGAGCCCCTACGAGATCACCATGCCGGGCGGCTCGGTCGAGCACGCCAATCCCGAGCCCGGCCAGGTCTGGCTCGAACGGGTCACGCGCGCTTTTCCGCACGCCGCCTGGATCAATCCGACGCCCGAGCCGCAATGGGGCTATGCGCAGTCCACCGCCATGATCCGCCGCATTTTCGGCGGCCGCATGTACCCGCTGACTCTGGACGGGCTGGAGGCGGCGATGCGCGAGCTAACGAGATAGCTGGTCTTGGGCGGTTAAGGAAGAAAGACTAGGGCTGCGGCTTGCCCTCATCCGGCGCTTCGCGCCACCTTCTCCCGCAAGCGGGAGAAGGGTTTCG
>DATGLU010000051.1:0-3583 GCA_035294045.1 Roseiarcus sp.
ACGGGGTTTGCGGGCTCGAGATAAGCGAATTCGACATCGGGCGCGCGCCGCAGCGGCTCGAGATCGAAATCGGGATAGACGGGAGATCCGTCCGGCTTCCGAAAATCGCCGGAGAGGGCCACCCGATAGCGCCCAGTCATGACCGCTTCTCCGTCTTCTTTGCCGCGCAGCCCTCGCGAAGATCGGCAATCGCTTTCGCCAAGGCGTCGTGCAACACCCAGACGTCGCCGGAATAGCAGAGGAAATCGAAGCCTTGCGCGTTGAGCTCGATCCCCTGCTGAACCGTCGGCGTCAGGCGGCCAAGCGATTTGCCGTGCTTGGCGGTGGCGGCGACGACGCGCGCGATCGCGTCGGTGAAGGTCTTGGACTGAAATTCGCCGGGCACGCCGAGAGACACGGAAAGGTCGAAATGGCCGACCCAAAGGCAATCGACGCCCGGCAGCGCGGCGATCGAATCGGCGTTCTCGACGCCCTCGGCGGTCTCGATCTGGCAGAATAGAGTCGAGCGGCGGTTCTGCATCGCGAATTTCTCTTTGACTGCGCCTGGCCGGTAGCGATCATGCGCCACCTGAAGCGCGACGCCGCGCCCGCCTTCCGGAGTATATTTCATCGAATTGATGATATGGCGCGCCTCGTCGGCGGAGCTGACCATGGGCAGCATCAGCCCCTCGGCCCCCATATCCATGGCGCGCGCAATGTGATGATACTCCTTGGAGGGCGCGCGCACGATCACCGGGAGATCGGCCGCCTCGAAATAGCGGATGGCGCTTTTGACGGTTTCGAACCCGAAGCCGGAATGTTCCAGATCGAAAAGAACGAAATCGCAACCGGCCGACTTGAGAATGTGGCCGATGCCCGGCGTCGCGAACTCGACGATGAAGTGACCGAATTTCGGCTCCTTGCCGCCCGCCATTTCTTTGAGGCTTTTCGCCGCCATCCCTACTCTCCTTCATTCCGCGCCCCACGATCGGGCCGGTTCGTGCATCAGGACCGATCAATCGAGGCGCGCCACCGCATAAGCGTCGAGCTTGATCCTCTCGTCTTCAAAGGGCTGCGCAAGCTCGTCGAGAGCGCGCGAATTTCGAACCGCCGGCTCGAACGTTTGCGGATCGAGAACGCTGATCCGTCGCTTCGACAGCGTCACATCGTCGAGCCGCAAGTCCAAAGGCTCGGCGGATAGATTAGCGAGCCAAAGGACAATTCCGCCTTCCTCACGCCATGCAAGGGCGCCGACGCGACGCGGCGACCTCGTTGCGACCAAAGGTCGGCCAAAGCCGGCGGCAAGTCCGGCCATCACGTGAAAGGCCGGGTAGACCAGCGCGCCGCCGATCGAATCGAAATAGGGTTGGGCGGCGGCGTCGCGCCGCCAAATGAAACCGAAGGGGCCGGTCGCCGCGCCCATCGCGACCGCGTCCAAACCGCCATAGGCGCAAGCGGCGAGATAGCCGAGCGTCCACGCGGCGTTGAACAGCCCGCGCTGGCGCGGGTCCTTATTCGTCAAGCAGACGCGCTCATTGGCCGGATTGTCAGCCACGCCACGGCCATAAGGATTGTGCCGCGCGGCGATCGCACTGGGGCCGATCCGGTAAGGCTTGCCGCCGATCATCGCGCGTGTCGAGGCGATGATCGCGGGCAGCGTCTCCAGCGTCTCCATGACCGACCGATCGTCGGCGGCGTGCACGATCGAGCAGGTCGTGTGGGTCACATAATCGACCGGTTCGGGCTTCGGACGTTTCCGGTTGAGCTCCGTGAAGGTCGAGAGCATGCCGCCGCCCAGGCGGACGCCGGGGAACAATCTGCGAGCGGCGGCGCAAATCTCTTCGACGGTCGGTTTCTCGGGCCGTTGAGCCCCCGGCTGCCAGGACTTCAGATCCGCGGCGCTCGAGACGACGATCGCGTCGAGGTTCAACTGCGCCTCGCGCACCGCCTTCGCGATCGGGGCGAGAGACGCCTCGGCCTCCTTGTCGTCTGGAACGATCGCCTCAAGGACGATAGCGGCTTGAGCGCTCTCGGCGATCATCCGAAGGGCGCCGAGCTGAGCCAGGCCGCCGCCGTCTCGTCCATCCACCGTGCAGACGAGGAAGCGCGGCCGCAGGCTTTGCAAGAGCGCTCGGCGATCGAGGGCAAAGCCGGCTTCTTCGGACGGCGCGGCAACGCCGATTTCCGGCATCCGCAGCGCGAGATCGCCGCTTAGCGAAACGACCGCTTCAGGCGCCGCGTCGCGCGCGGCAATTTGGCGCGATCCGTCAAACGACAGCCGAACCGATTGCTCGTGGCGGCTTCCTTTCGCAAGGCGGTAGCCCCAGGGCAGAGACAAGGGCCGCACATAGGTCTTGTACGACGCATCGCCCCAATTTCTTTGATCCTCCATCTCGAACGCGTCGCCTTCCATCCGGCACGTCGCCCAGAGGCCAGGCGCGACTTCGTGAGCCAGCGCGCGAATATTGAAAATCGGCTGCGACGGGCTGATCCGTTCGGGGAAAGAAGCCGCGGTCTCCTGACCGTCGACATGCGTCACCCGGACCGGCCTTCCGGCGAGACTGGCCGGATGAAGCACGACGAAGCCCGTCCGGTTGGTGATCACGTCGGTTTCTGGCGTCGCGACGGCCTCGAAGGTCAGCGTCCCGCTGGACTCCCCCGAGATTTTCGCTTCATAGACGAGCCGCTGTCTTGCGTCGGCGCAGACCGCCCGGTAGCTCAAGCTGAAGCGCTCCGCCCCCTCCTCGATCCTGATCTCGTCGATTTTTGGCGTGTAAGTGCCCCAATTCTCGTCGCGGACCAGGAAAGCCACGCCGCGTAGGACCTCGATGCCGCCAAACGTCACATAGCGAAGCTGGCCATTTTCGAGCTCCGCTTCGAGCGGCCCCGCCTTCAGCCGCCGGCTCGCCGGCTCCGCGGCGTCCGTGCCGCAAAGCTTGATCGCGCGAGACGGCGCTTTAGCTGCATGCTCGGTCGCCATCTCTACAACGCCTTTCCGCTTTGCGAATCAAATAACACGGCGCGGCTCAGATTGATGTCGAGCCGGATCGGCTCGCCGACGCGACTCGCGTCCTGCGACGGCAATTCAGCGAGGACTGGCTGGCCCGCCAACCGGCACGTGGCGTAGCTTCGGGAGCCTGTCGGCTGGACAAGTTCGACGGTCGAGTCGATCCGCGCATAGCCTTGGGCGGGCGCGCTCTGGGCGGCGCGGCCGACATGTTCCGGCCGCACGCCAAGGACGACATCCGCTCCGCTCAGCGACGCTCGCGCATGCGGCAAAGGAAGGTCGACAGGCGGCCCCGCCCCATTAAGCCTCACGGCCGCCGCGCCGGCCCCGCATTCGAGCTTGCCTTTCAAAAAATTCATCCGCGGCGATCCGAGGAATCCGGCGACGAACATGGAGGCGGGCTTCTCAAACAATTCCAGCGGAGGCCCCTGCTGCTCGATCGAACCGTCGCGCAAGAGGACGATCCGGTCAGCCAGCGTCATCGCTTCGACCTGGTCATGCGTGACATAGATCATCGTCGTCGCGATTTCCTGATGGAGACGCTTGATCTCGCTCCGCATCTCCTCGCGGAGCTGGGCATCGAGGTTGGACAGCGGC
>DATGLU010000052.1:0-2168 GCA_035294045.1 Roseiarcus sp.
GACGAGCAGGACATTGCGGCCGACGCCGCCAATCTCCTTCGCGACGGTCTCGGCCTCTTTTTCGCTCGAATAATAATGGATGGCGACGCGCGCGCCCTGGGCGGCAAAGCCGCGCGCCAAAGCCGCGCCGATCCCGGTCGAGGCGCCGGTGATCAGCACCGCCTTGCCGGCAAGATCGGGAATGACGAGGCGCGCATCGGTCGAGGCCATTGCTGGGCGATCCTGGATTGAGGAGAGGCGGGGCGAAGACTGTGAGCGGTTCGGCGGCGCCGGTCAACCGAGCGGGGCGCGCGCCGATAAGCGCAACGGCTGAAGAAAATCGTTCGCTCTGCTGTCGCAAATTGTCGTCGTCATTCGTCATAAGGACGAGGACAGTGCAAAGATCATGGTTTCGATGCCAGGGGCGATCGCAAGCGCGCGGATTAAATCGGCCGGTCAGGCCTTGTCGATTCTGCGCCGCGCGCTATATGAGCGCGACTATTCACATAAAGTTGAAGCGCGACGCGCGCTCGCCGTAATGAAAGGGACCGCCGTCGCATGAATTGGATTCTCCTTGCGCTGATCGCGCTGGCGGCCGCGGCAGGGGCGGGCGAACACGCAGGCGCGTTCAAAATTCCGGTCCCCCCGCCTGTTTTTTTCGCGGTCGCAGGTCTCATCGCGATCTTTTTGATTCTTCGCCTGCTGCCGCTGCGCGCGCGACGGGCGATGGTCTTTCTGCTGACGCTTGTCGTGTTGGCCGGCCTTTCCGGCGGGCTCTACTACTTCCAGTTCTTCGTCAAGCCGCAGATGGTGAAGGGCTTCATCGCCGCGGCGTTCACGCCGAAACCGACGGCGGTGACCGCCGAGAAGGCGCGAAAGGAGACCTGGCCGGCCTCGCTGCCGGCGATCGGCACGCTGCACGCCTATCAGGGCATCGACGTCGCGCCGCAAGTCGCCGGCATCGTCAAGGCGGTCTATTTCAAATCCGGCCAGGATGTGGCCGCCGGCGCGCCGCTGGTCGATATCGACGATTCGGTCGATCAGGCCGATCTCAAGAACGGCATGGCGCAGCTCAAGAACGCCGAAGTGTCGCTCGAGCGCCAGCAGCAGCTCATGGTCGGCGGCAACACCGCCAAGGCGCAGCTCGACGCCGCCCAGGCGGCGCGCGATTCGGCCGCGGCGACGGTCGAGCGGACCAAGGCGATCATCGCCGAGAAGCGGATCGCCGCGCCGTTCGCCGGCCGGCTCGGCATCAGCAAGGTCGATATCGGCCAATATGTCGCCGTCGGCTTCTCGATGGTGACGTTGCAGCAGCTCGATCCGATCTATGTCGATTTCTCGACGCCTGAGCAGTCGCTGCGCACCTTGGCCATCGGCCAGGAAGCGCGCCTGACCGTCGACGCGCTGCCCGGCCAGACTTTCACCGGCAAGGTCGCCGCGATCGACGCGCGGGTCAGCCAGGACACCCGCAACGTGCTGGCGCGCGCCGAATTCGCCAACCCGAACCACAAGCTTCTGCCCGGCATGTTCGCGCAAGTCGACGTCGCCTCCGGCGCGCCGAGCGAGGTCTTGACCGTGCCGCGCACCGCGATCGTCTATTCGCTTTACGGCGACAATGTCTTCGTCGTGAAGCCGGCGCCGCCGAAAGCCGGCGAGGCGCAGGCCGCGGAAAAGAACAAGGACAACCTGATCGTCGAGCGGCGCTTCGTCCGCCTCGGCGCGACCCGCGGCGAGCGGGTGGCGATCGTCGAAGGCCTGCAGGAGGGCGATCTCGTCGTCACCTCCGGCCAGATCAAGCTGCAACCCGATTTCCCGGTGACGATCGACAATCCCGGCGGGCTGCCGCCGCGGGCCGAACTGCCCAAGCCTTAAGAATAAGCCTTAAGAAAGAGCGCTCGTGGCGAGCTTCACAGACCTCTTCATTCGACGGCCGGTTCTCTCGACCGTGGTCAGCCTGCTGGTGCTGCTTGTCGGCGCCATGGCGATTTTCAAGCTGCAGGTCCGGCAATTTCCGGAAATGTCGAACACGACGATCACGATCACGACGACCTATCCGGGCGCCAATGCCGATCTGATCAAAGGCTTCATCACGACGCCGATCGAGCAGGCGGTGGCGAGCACCGAGGGCATCGACACGCTCGTCTCGACCTCGCAGCAGAACGTCTCGACGATCACGCTGAACCTGCGGC
>DATGLU010000053.1:0-2341 GCA_035294045.1 Roseiarcus sp.
GCACGGCGCCGAAAACGATCAGCGCCACCGCCACTAGCGTCACGCTCGCGATGCCGAGAAGCGCGAGGATGCCGAGGACGATGCCGGCGCTCCCCGTGAGGTATTCGACGGTGACGCCGCCCGCGAGATCCGCGACGGTGAACTCGCCGGTGTCGGTCGCCGTGACCATCCGCGCGAACTCGGCGCTTTGGGCGGCAGCCTGCATCAACAACGCCGCGCCTACGACGATGACCGCCACCGAGACAAGCGTGAGAGGCGCGACATTGGCGAGGCCAAGAATCGCCAAGACGACGACGGCAACACCGCCGGCCGCCTCCCCCATCGGCGCGAAAGACGAGATTTCCGAGGGGTGATGCCCCAACTGTTCATGGGTGATAGCCATGGTCTCTACTCCTGCCTAACGGTTTCTTCTCCACGCGTGAGAGTCCTGCGCTTGCGCAATCGGCGGGTGAAACCCGCTGGTATCTGGCCTGCTCGAAGCTTCGCAGTGGCCGGCGCAGCTTGTCTCCGCTTTCACTATGGAGAACGCATCCAGCCGGGCTCTCAATCCATCTTCAAATCATTTGGCGCTTGAGAAAAGGCGGGGCAAGACAAGGGGATTGCGCCAAGATTAAAGCGAGATTAAATCGCCGTTAGGCAGGTGGCTGCAGCGTATGCGCGCAGAGGAAGAAGGACATCGACCGCACCCGCCGCTACTGCCGCCTATCGCGAGGCGGTGGTGCTGACTTTGCTAATCATGGCGGTGTTTGCGGCTGTAAAGAAATGCCGAGCGCGTAGTCGGAATTCTTTACGCCAAATCATGGTTAATTCGCGATTCCGACGCGAAAACCGGGATTCCCGCTTTGGCACGCCTCTTGCTCCGGTGGCCGTGAGCAGGCCGGGCTTGACGCTTTTGTCAGTCGCGAGGTCAAAGGAGGAGGAGGAGGAAAACTCATGCACTTTACGATAAGGCCATGGATGTCGCCGATGTTGGCCGGCGCGATGTTGTTGGGGGTCGCCGCATCGGCGCAGGCGAACCTCGTCACCAATGGCGGTTTCGAGACCGGCGACTTCACCGGTTGGACTCTCGCCGGCAATACCGGTTTCACCGGCATTGACGGTGATGCGCATAGCGGCAATTTCGCGGCATTTCTCGGCGCCATCGGCTCGAATACCCTTCTCAGCCAGACGCTCGCGACGACGACGGGAGCCAGCTACACGCTCACTTTCTTCCTGGCCAATGATGGGGGGTCGCCGAACAATTTCAGTGTTTCCTTCGACGGCCAGAACCTCGTGGGCGGCGGATCGCCGGGCTTGCCGATCGTGAACGGCCCCGGTTTTCCCTATACCGAGTACAGCTTCAACGTCACCGCCCTCGACAACGCGGCCGTCTTGCAGTTCCAAGACCGCCAGGATCCCGCCTTCTGGCATCTCGACGACGTGTCCGTCACCCCCAACCAAGCCGTTCCGGAGCCGGCAACGCTGACCATCTTCGGCAGCGCTCTCGCCGGCCTCGCCTTCATTCGCCGGCGCCGCAAAGCGGCCTAATCCCCCGGCCGTCTCGCGACCCTTTCGCCAACGGGCGTGGCCAGTGGCCACGCCCGTTGATTTTTCTCAGCGCGAACGGCTGCTCGGCGGCTTCCTCGGTGTCGTCGCGCCCGCAGCCGACGGCTTGTCGCCGGCAGCCGCCTTGTCGATTTCGACGCGGCTCTCGCGCAGCTTGCCGCGGACGGTCTCGACGCGCTCCTTCCCCTCCTTGCGCACGACGACCTCTTCGCCCGGCACCACGCGCTTGCTCACCACCGGCTCCTCGCGGCTCTCGGTGACCTCGATCTCCCTCTCCTCGAAGGGCTCGGCGCCGGGCGCGGCACTCGCGGGAGCGCGGCGCTCGACGACGACGGTCTCGTCATGCAGCGCCACATTCGCCTCCGCCGGACGCTCGACGACATAGCGCCTGATCCGGAAGTGCTTGACGTCGCTGACCCGCCGCTTGCCGACATCGAGCTCTTCCTTGGCCGTCGGCATGACGGTGTCGCCGCTCGCGCCGGCAGCCGGCGCCCCCGGCGCGTCCTCGAAGCCGATGAGATTGGTGTCCTCGAGCGCTTCGGCGATCCGGTCATGGTGCTGATCGTCAATCCGCACCGACAGCGCCGCCCCGCCGCGCTCCTCGATATGAGCGCGGTATTGGCGCGCATCCGCTTCGGGCGCGCCCACCCCGAAGAGCCACTCGAGGAGACCCGGCCCGCGCCTCGTGCTTCTCGCGTCGGCGTCATCGACCACCGCGGCCTCGCCCGAGCCCGTGCGTATGTCGATATCGGCCGCCGGCACGCCGATCGCCTCGAGACGGCGCCGGGCTGACTCG
>DATGLU010000054.1:0-6643 GCA_035294045.1 Roseiarcus sp.
GTTAAGTACTATCCTGATGGGCCGGAGCCCGCTCCACCATGCTTCGCATGGTTCCCCTCCCCCGCTTCGCGGGGGAGGATCGGGGGAGGATTACGTACTACTGCCGGCCTCGGCGTTCGCATCGGCGGATGGCGCGTCCAGCGACGGATCGAGCAGAATGGCGCGGATGCGACGAAGAATCCGGCGGAGCATGCGCTCGGCGACGTTCGGCCGGCGGAAATGCGCGGCGAATTCGCGATTGATTTCGATCGGCCGCCAGTAATTCTCGCGCCAAGTCTCGAATGCTTGCCAAAGCTCCTGCCCTTCCTCCTGGCGGATGCTGAGCAAAGCGCAGTCGCAATTGGCTCGCAGGCTGACATTGCCCGCGCGATCGAATTTGAAACGATGACCGCTGGGAAAATGGGTGAGCCAGCCGCGATTGATGTCGAAATCCTCGGGGCGTTCGCGCAGAGCCGCGATCATCGGATTGAGCGCCAGATAGGGCATGGCATCCTCCTCGCCCCTCGCCGCGCCCCAACGGGAGCCGCTTGCCCCGGTTCCGTCCGCGTCATTCTGACGCATACACGCGAGGCGGCCATAGCTCCGTTGAGCGATGGGCGGCGAGGCGCCGGCGCGCGGCTGGCGCATCTTGACGTAGCCTCGCGGAGACGACTTGTGCGCCGCACAATCCTCGCGGCGCCAGCCCTATGCGATCGCGCAAGCGCGGCGATCGAAACCGGAACATTGCCGCGAAAAACAAGTTTTTTCTATGAAGCGCAAGAAAAGGGGCGCTGCGGCCGCAGCCGGAACCTGCACGTCTCGGACGAATTTCCTTCGCAGTCCCGCCGGTAGAGCCTTTGCGGCGCTCGTAAAGGAGGTTCCCATGTCTGTTGCGTATTCTTCATCGTCTCTCGCCCGCGAAACCACCGCCTATGGCGGCTTCGCTGACGCGATCGGCGGGATCGCCACGATCGTCTTAGCGATCGTCGGTCTCGCCGGAGTAAAGCCTGAATCGCTGGTGTCGATCGCGACGATCGTGTTCGGCGCGGCGCTGCTCATCCAGGGCGGCGCCATGCTCAGCGAGTTCGCCCAGGTCGAAATGACCTCGGCCGACGCCACTCTCGCGATGAGCGGCGGCGGCATATCGGCGCTGTTCCTGGTCGGCGTCGCCGGCGTGGTGCTTGGCGTGCTCGCCCTGATCGGCATTCATGCGCCGATTCTGACGGCGGTCGCCGCGATCGCCTTTGGCGCGGCGCTGCTGATCAGCAGTTCCGCGGTGTGGCGGCTTCTGACCTCGCCGTCGGTTGCGGCTCGTTTCGAGAGTCGTACTCCGATCGTGCGGATCGTCGCCTCTGAAATGGCCGCGGGCTCGACCGGCGTCCAGGCGATGGCGGGTCTCGCCGTCGTGGTGCTCGGCATCCTGGCGGTCTGCGGCGTCTATGCGCAGCCTCTGACGCTCGTCGCGCTGCTCGTCGCCGGCGCGGCCATCCTGCTCACCGGCAGCGCCCTGAGCGGCACGATGATCGGCTTCATGCGGCCGGCCGCGACGACGATGCAGGCTCGCGTCGACTAAGCGCGAGAGAGCTACTTCCGCCCGGCGCGAAAGCTCGCGCCGGGCTTTGCCCTGCGTGATCAATCCGGCTCGCCGGGAAGCTGGGTCGGCTCCTTGAGATTGTCGCGGAGGTAGACCTTCTTCACCAAAACGAAGATCAGCACCGTAATCGGCGGCGCAAAGATCACCGCCGGCGCGCCGAAGATCGACGTGATCGCCACCAGGCCGAGAATGATCACCGCCGGCGGCATATAGACCAGATAGCGCTGAACCAGCGGCGCCAACAAATTGCCCTCCACCTGGTGAATCAGCAGATAGGCGACGCCCGTCCAGACGACGGCGTCGAAACCCTTCGTCGCCGCAACCAGGACGGCGGGAACGGCCGCGACAATCGGTCCGACATAGGGTACGAATTCGGCGACGCCGGCGATGACGCCCAAAGCCGCCGGCGACGGCAACCCAATCAGCGTGACGGCGAGCATCGATAGAAGCCCGATCACCACCATCTGCAGCAATTGGCCTAAAAGCCAGAGGCGCAAGGCGACGGCGAGATCGTCGATGGTCTCCTTCGCGTTGTCGCGCAGGCGCCGCGGAAAGAGCAGGACAAGGCCGTCGCGATAAAGCGTCGGCTGGGCCGCGATATAGATGCCGGCGATGAGGCTCACCACCACGGCTTCGATAAAGCCGATGCTGACCGTGAAGAGGCGGGTGAGCATGCCAGTGACCGGCAGATTGCCGCCCTGGACGTGCGAGACGATGAGCCGGCCGATCTCCGACTTTTGCAATCCCGCGGCGATGCCTTTCTGAGCCTGGTCGATCCGCTGAAACGCGTCCTGGAATTCCGAGACGATCCGCGTGCCGAATATGTAGCCGGCGCCGGCGACGAGCACGGCGATCAATATGCCTGAAAGCGACAAGGCGACCCAGGTCGGCAATTTGAGCCAGCGCTGGAACGGCTCCGCTCCGAGGCGCACGCCTGCGGAAACCAAAATCGCGCCCATCACGATCAGGATGAAATCGGACAGATACCAGACCAGAACCGGGACCAGCGCGACCGCGATGATCGCGGCCGCCGTCTTGATCCGTTCAGCGGTTTGGGAGGACATTGTTTCGGCCTTTGGATCGGCGGAGCGTCCGATTATCCAGCGAAACGCCGCCAATCCGGCCAAGGTTCGTTACGGGCGAGGGATTCGGCTAAGGCCGCCTTTCACGCCATCCGCTTTGCGAGAACCCCGCGGCGCTCCTTGAGAAAGGCGCGCAGGCGTTTGTCGTAATCGGGAACGACCGCCTCCTTGACCGAGGGGCGCTCCGACAATGAGCGTCGCCATGCCGCCGTCCTGGTCAATCCGTCGAAGACGTCAAGCGCGCAGAATCCATCGAACACATCAAAGTAACGGAAGACCGGCGCAAAGACCGCGTCCACCATCGAAAAGCGATCGCCGGCGAAAAACCGCCCGGCGCCGAGCTCTCGGTCGATACGCGCGAATTTGCCCTTCATCGCCTCGATCGCCGCCGCGAAGGCGACCTGGTCGGGCGTCGTCTCCAGCACCCAAATATCGCCGAGAATCGAGGCGCCGAGCTCCATCCAACCCCCGTGACGCGCTTTGGCGAGCGGCTCGGGGGGATGGAGCGGAAGCGGCAGCGTTTCGTCGATATATTCCAGGATCGCGGCGCTCTCGAACAAAACCTCTCCGCCGACTTTGAGCAACGGGACCTTGCCGAGCGGCGAGAGCGCGTCGAACCAAGCAGGCCTTCGCGTCAGATCGATATCGATGCGCCGGAACGGAGCGCCCTTTTCGGCGAGCGCGATCGCGGCGCGTTGTACGTAAGGGCAAAGATCGAACGAGACGAGAGTCAGCTCCTCGCGCATCGTCATTCGCCCCAGACGTAGAACAGGCCGTCCCCTTCGACCCGCGTCGAAAGAAACATCAGCTTGGCCCCTTTTGGCGCCGGGCCAACGAGGCGCTCGCCGCTCGCCATGTCGTAGGCCGCCTCGTGCCAGGGGCAGACCAACCGTCCGCCTTTGCAGGCGAGCGGGCCGCCGAAATGCAGGCACACGTTAGCGACAGCGCGAGGGCGACCCTCGCTGAAATAGACATGCGCCTCGCGGCCGAAGAACGGCACGATTTTCGTGCCCTGCTCCGGAATATCGGCGATTTTGACCAGTTCGTGCTTCATCGCGGCGCTCCATGTAAATGCAAGTGCATCTATATGAATGCAACTGCATTTACTTGTCAAGTTTGTTGCAGATGCATCGGCTTGCTAGTCTGCCGCCATGTCCGGCGATGCGCCCTCGCAAAATGTGGTGACGGCCTGGGCGCGGCTCATCCGTGCGCAGAGAGCGGCGCTTGCCGGCGTCGAGGCCGATCTGAAACAGGCGGGCTGGCCGCCGCTCGGCTGGTACGACGCGCTGCTTGAGTTGAAACGGTCGGCCAACGGCGCTCTCAGGCCATTGGAGCTGGAAAGCCGATTGCTGCTCGCGCAGCACAATATTTCGCGCTTGATCGATCGCCTCGAGGCGAAAGGCTATGTCGAGCGCCGCCCATATGCCGCTGACGGCCGCGGCCAGCTCGTCGCGATCACGGCGGCCGGCCGCGCCTTGATCAAGGGCATGTGGCCGGCCTATCGCGCCGCCATCCAGCGCCATGTCGGCGCAAAGCTGCGCAACGAAGCAGAGGCCGATCAGCTCGCGACTTTGCTGGGAAGGCTCATCGCGACCGAAGAGGACTGAGCCGCGCCAGCGACGAGCTTAGCGTCGCGGCGCGCGGGCGCCCTCCTCCGTCGAATTTTCTTCATCTTGCGGCTCGTCGGCGGCGGTTGGTCCCGCCTCTGCGGACGGCTCCTCATTTGCTTGCGCGCCATAGGCCTCGACAAGCGCCGCGCTGTCTTCGAGCGGGTCTTCGTCGGCGGTCAGCGACGGATCGTCGCTCGGCGACGGTACGCCGAAGCCGGCCGGCAACCGTCCGTCGAACAGGCCCGCGCCTTTCAATTCGTCGAGGCCGGGCAAGTCGCCGATCGATTCCAGGCCGAAATGGACGAGAAAATCCATGGTCGTGCCATAGGTGATCGGCCGGCCCGGCGCCTTGCGCCGGCCGCGCATGCGCACCCAGCCGGTCTCCATCAGCACGTCGAGCGCTCCCTTGGAGACGGCGACGCCACGGATTTCCTCGATATCGGCGCGCGTCACGGGTTGGTGATAGGCGATGATCGCCAGCGTTTCGATCGCCGCGCGGGAGAGCTTTTTCTGTTCCTTGTCCTCGCGCGAGAGCAGCCAGGACAGATCGGCCGCGGTGCGGAACGTCCATTTACGGGCGACGCGGACGAGATTGACGCCGCGCCCGGCGTAAACGCGCTGCAATTCGGCCATCACCGCGACGACGTCGCTCCCCTCGGGCAGGCGGGAAGTGATCGCCGCCTCGTCGAGCGGTTCGGCCGCGGCGAAGACCAGGGCTTCGGCGATTCTCAGCGCTTCCGGTTCGATCGCCGCCGCCTCGTCCTCGAGCGGCTCTTCGAAAAGTCTCGCGACTTCACCCATTCTGGTTCTCGCCTTGCTCGAGTGGGGCCACAGGTTCGGAACGGTCGGCAGGCTTGGCCCGCACCCAGATCGGCGCGAAAGCGCGATCCTGCCGCAATTCGATGACGCCTTCGCGGGCGAATTCGAGCGCGGCGGAGAAGGACGAGGCTCGGGCCGTCCGCCGCATTTTCGGATCGAGGCAATAAGCGAAGAGCCAGCCGTCGAACTCGGTCCAATCAACCGCGACGCCGACCAGCCGGTTCAGCGCCTGGCGCGCCTCCTCCAGCGACCAGACCACCCGCTCCTTGAAGCGGACGTGGGTCAGCGCTTGAGTCTGGCGGCGCGCCGCATAGGCGGAAAGCAGATCATAGAGCGTCGCCTGGTAGGCCGGTCGGCGGGTGACGGCCAGCGATTCCGGCGACCCGCGGCCGAAGAAATCGCGGCCCAAGCGCGGCCGGTTGATGAGCGCTTCCGCCGCCCGGCGGATCTGCTCCAGGCGGCGCAGCCTTTGCGCCAGGGCCTCGGCAAGCTCGGCCGCGCCAGGCCCCTCGGGCTTGGGCGGATCGGGCAAAAGCAGGCGCGATTTCAGGTAGGCGAGCCACGCGGCCATGACGAGATAGTCCGCCGCCAGTTCGAGCCGAACTTTGCGCGCCTGCTCGATAAACGCCAGATATTGCTCGGCGAGGGCGAGGACGGAAATGCGGGCGAGATCGACCTTTTGCCGCCGCGCCAATTCGAGCAGCAGATCGAGCGGCCCCTCGAATCCATCGAGATCGACCATGAACGAAGGCTCGCCTTCGCCGCGATCGACCTCCAGTTCGGTCTCGAAAGCCAATTGGCCGGCCACGAATCACCCTTAAACAGCCGTTAAGCCTGTTTGGCCGAGCCAGCGGCCATGCGCAAGCGCCGCCGAGCTGGACTCCACAGGGCGGCGCGCGTGAAAAAATTTGGCTGCTATTTCAATAGATTCGCGGCAAATTGATGGTGGCGGCCGGCGGCGCCGAGGCGGGATCATGCCGCCCGCCTCAGGTCAGGCCATTTGTCTCGGGTCAATCCGCTTTCGGCAGCGTTGCGGCAAAGCTCGGCCGCGCCTTCATCACCTCATGGCCGTGACGCACCGCCGGATATTTCTGAAGCAATTCGTAACCTTGCGGCAACTGACCAAAGTAATGGATCAGCGGCGCGAGGAATAGATCCGCCATCGCTGGCGACGGGCCGGTCAAATAATCGTTGGCGCCATAGCCTTTCTCGAAAAGGCCGAGCTGCATGTCGATCTCGCGCAACGCCTCGGCGACGACCTCTCCGCCCGGCCGGCCGGCTCGGCTCTTGGCGGCGATTTCGACGACGAGCGGCGGGCCGCTTTCCGCCATGTGCTGGAAAAGACAACGCCGCACCATGGCGTCATAGGCATAGCAATTGATCAGGCTGATCCATTGCTCATTGCGCGCCCGCGCCGTCACGCCGCCGGTCGGCGCCAGCGGCGGGCCGTCGAACGCCTCGTCGACATAGGCGAGGATGGCGCGCGTCTCGTAAATCTCGGTCTCGCCGTCGCGCAGCGCCGGAACGAGGCCGAACGGATGGACCGCGCGCTGCTCGGG
>DATGLU010000055.1:0-2410 GCA_035294045.1 Roseiarcus sp.
GAGGAGCGAATGCTGAAAGCCTCGCGCGGCGGCGCCGCGTGGATAGCCGGGACAAGCCCGGCCATGACGGTAAAAGGATGCGCTCGCTGAAGCAGCCTCACGAGCGATAGTCGCCGTTGATCGCGACGTACTCTTTTGTCAGGTCGCAAGTCCAGACTTTGGCCGACGAGCGGCCGATGCCGATATTGGCGGTGATGACGATCTTGTCGCGCTTCATATAGGCGGCGACCTGATCCTCGCGGTAATCGGGATCACGGGCGCCGCCGCGGGCGACGCGGATTTTGCCGAAGGAGATGTCGAGCTTGTCGCGCTCGGCCGGCTCGCCCGCCTTGCCGACCGCCATCACGATGCGGCCCCAATTGGCGTCCTCGCCAGCGATCGCCGTCTTGACCAGCGGCGAATTGGCGATCGACAGCGCGATGCGCTTGGCGCTTCTTTTCGATTTCGCGCCCTCGACTCTGACCTCGACGAATTTCCGCGCCCCTTCGCCGTCGCGCACCACCTGATGGGCGAGATCGAGCAGGATTTTGTCGAGGGCGCGCTGGAACGGCCGCAAGGCCGGATCGGCGGCGTCCTTGATCCAGGCGCCGCCGGCTGTTCCGGTCGCGAAGAGGAGCAGCGTGTCGGATGTCGAGGTGTCGCTGTCGACCGTGATGCAGTTGAACGAGTGGGCGACCGATTTGGCCAGCATCGCCTGCAAGGCCGGCGCGGCGATCGCCGCGTCGGTGAAGACGAAGGACAGCATCGTCGCCATATCCGGCTGGATCATCCCGGCGCCTTTGGCGATTCCGTTGATCGTCGCTTCGACTGCGCCGACCCGGACGCGCTGCGTCGCGATTTTCGGGTACGTATCGGTGGTCATGATCGCCCGCGCCGCCTCTGGCAATCCTTCGGGCTCCGCCTTGGCGACCAGCGCGTCGATCACCGCGACGATCTTGTCGCCGTCCAGCGGCTCGCCGATCACGCCGGTCGAGGCCATGAAAATCTGCGACGGCGACGCGCGGAGCCGTTTCGCCGCCGCTTCGCCGACATGCGCTACCGCCTTGGCGCCGACGCCGCCGGTAAAGGCGTTGGCGTTGCCGGAATTGACGATGAGCGCCCGCGCCTCGCCGCCGGCAAGATGCGCCCGGCACCAATCGACCGGGGCCGAGGGACATTTCGACCGCGTGAACACGCCGGCGACCTGGGCCGGCTTATCGAACACAGCCAGCATCACATCGGCGCGGCCGGCATAGCGCACCCCCGCCGCGACCGTCGCAAAGCGCAGCCCAGCGATCGCCGGCGGCGTCGGAAAGCTCTTCGGCGCAAGCGGCGACAAAGGGGCGGAGGCGGCCATAGAAGGGTCCGGGATCCGATCGAGGCGGGCCCGCTGGGGGATAGCCGGAAAGGGCGCGAGGTGCAAATGCGGAGGCTTGCCTCACAGGTGATCAGCCTTTTGGCGCCCTTGTTTCCGACCCGCTTGTATTTACGACGAGAGGACCTCGCTGAGGCGCGGAGCTGCAAAGCGCGACTCTCGCTGGCGCACCCAATTCAAGAAGCCGCCGATACGGATACTGATCTTGACCTGATGGTTCTGAGCGATATCGGCCAATCGATGATTGAGAAAGGGGTTCTGGAACCTTTCGAGTGTGGTTGCTACGTAAGGCGGCGCTTCGCTCGCCATCCCCTGCAGCCCGAAGCCCGGCAGCACTTCCTTCTCATAAATGTCCATTAAGAGACGCTCTACTTCCCGATTGGCCAGAATCTCCCGTACGGTCTCGCCTGGCGCGAGACCGCGCTTCAGCCATTGGTCGGCCAGCACGGAATGGCCAAGATTAAGGATGTGCAGCTTGAGCCGCTCGAACGGTTCTAGGTCATCCACCAGCCGCAGCGCTGGATGCCGAAACGGCTCGGCAAAGCCGCCGCTGCGGATCGCCCACAGCGCGTAAGGTTCGGCGATCGCGCCAACCGGTTCGATGGCCTCGGAGACGATCCGATCGACGAGGGTGTCGGCGAACACGACGTGTTCAGCGAGCCAAGAGCGGAAAGCGTCCGACTGACGGGTCTCGATGGCGAGGGTCGACAAGATTTGAGCCAACCGGCGTCCGTTGCCGGCGACGAGTTCGGTCGGCAGGAAGAGAAGCGGCCTGCCGCCCTCGCGAAACCGCGTCACGAGCAGCGCCAGCAGCTTCGCCGGAAAGCTGCGCGGCGGGGTCGGAGAAGACAGGCTGTCGACCGCCTCCTCGACGTCGTAACCCCGATCGCCGACATTGGAGACAGCGATTTCCGCCTCTCCGGCGAAACAATGCAGGACGGCCCGCCATTCGGTTTGCGCATCGAAAGCTTGATCGACGCTGGCGACCTCGATCGTCTCGTCGATCACGCGCCCCGTTTCAACGCCGCGAATGCGGACCGGGTACGGGACGCCGCG
>DATGLU010000056.1:0-3905 GCA_035294045.1 Roseiarcus sp.
CTCCCTGATGATTGCGGCCGCCTGTTCCGGCCCGAGCGCATAGACGCAGAGAATTGCGCCGTCGCAGACTTTGCCGATGTCGCGGAGATTGCAGCCGCCGAGCCAGCCTTCAGCGAGATCGATCAGCACGATGCGGCTCGAAGGATGCGCTCGCGCCTTGATCTCGGCGATCAGGCTCGTCACCGTTTCGCTTCGCCAAAGAACAAATTCGTGAAGCGCGGGAAAGGGTCTGAATGTATCGAGGCCGCGCGCAGGAAAATCCGGGAAACGCGGCCGCGGTGTTTCCCGCTCGCACGCTTCGACGATCCACTGCGCGACGATCCGGCGCGCCGCCTCGGAATCGACTCCGGCCTTCGCGGCGCGGGCGCGGCAGGACTGGCAGAAGCAAAGCGCCAATGCGAAATCATCTTCCGCCGTCAGGCCGACGCCGTCCTTCTCGTGGTGGTATTCGTGGGCGAAGCCGAGAAAGGACGGGCTTTCGAGCTCGACAATATCGGGGCGGTATGTATGCGTCAGATCCTCGACCAGCGTCGCGACATAGGCGCGCGCATCCGGATTGGATGGGCAGAGATTGTAGTAGTTCGGATCGCCGAACGCATTGCGCGTCACGACGCCCGGATGCAGCATGCCGAGTCTCGTATTGTGGAGGCATACCGTCCAGCAGCAGACTTCGAGGCCGCCTTCGTCGCGCCGTCGGACGAGTTCGCCGAGGACATCGCCGCCTTCGAGAATGACGTCGGCGACCTTGGGCTGAATCGCCAAGCCCTCCCAGCGCGAAGCCGTCGGGTGGAAATAGATCGTGCCGTCCTCAGGAAAATAGGCTTTCCGCTTCGGGCTTCGCGGCTGCAGGAAGCGTCCGGCATGGTAGGAGCTCGCAAGGCTTATGCTGTTGAGCCCGGCGCGATCGCGCAATTCCGCCAACGCCGTATCGATTCCAAGATCGAGCAGGTCCCAGGCGTAAGTCCACATCGACCGGTGCATCTTTCCGTACCCTCCCTATTTCGTCCGCCGACGCCGCCCTGCGTGGCTTCGCTCACTGGCGATCGATGCGATACGCTCGCCGCGCATTGTCGTAAAACAGCGCGCGCTGTTCGTCTTCGGAGAAATCGTGGACGATCGCTTTGAAGCCGTCAAAGATCGCATCGAAGCTCGTCCACAATCGGCCGACGGGAAAGTCGCTGCCGAACATCGCACGATCGGCGCCGAAGCAATCGATGCAGTGCAGCGCGACATCCCTGAGACTGTCCGTCGTCGGGCTTGGGTCGTAAGCGGTCAGCGCCGAAATCTTGATGCTGATATTCGGCAATGACCCGAGCCGCCGCAGGCCATCCTTCCAGAGAGCCATGCCGTCGCGATCGCGATCGATCGGACTGCCGCAATGATTGATCACAAAAGCTTGGCCGGGGAAATCGCGCGCCAGCCGGGCGAGCTCCTCGGCCTGGTAGGGATAGAGCATCAGTTCAAGCAATTGGCCGCGCCTGGCGAGAAGGCCGACGCCGCGGCGAAATTCGGGCTCATCGGCAATGCCCGGCCGCGGCGCGAAACATTTTGCCGGCGCGGCCGGATGCCAGCTCAGCATTTGCCGGACGCCGACGCAACGGCTCGTCTCGGAAAGGCGGTCGAGAACGGCTTCCGCCTCCGGCGCCGAGAGATCGGCGAAGCCGATATAGCGGCAAGCGACGCCCGACGATTTGTCGAGCGTCTCGAGCCAGCCGATCTCGGCGAGCGGATCGTCGCCGCGGTCCCAGCCGGCTTCGACATGCACCGCGGCGACAACGTTCTGGTTCGCCGCATCGCGGCGATAGTCCTCGACAAGATAGTTGCGCCGGATCGGAGCAAGATCGCCCAGCGCCTGAATTGCGCCGCCCGAGGGCCGCAGCCAGGGATGTCGGTCCATCGCCAGATCCCAGAGGTGGATATGCGCATCGATGATCGGTCCGCGATAGAAACCGGCCACGTCTAATGCTCCCCGTTTCAGCCGACCTCGTCTGTTCCCAAACTGCGCCGCAGACAAGCCGAACATTCCCGGCGTTCGTCTCCTCGCCGAGACGTCGGACGCCGCTCCCTTGACATGGCGCGGCGGCGCTCATTAGTCTTTCTATCTATACATCTGCAACAGGAAATCAGACGAAGTTTCGATGCGCTGATTTCCGTCATTGCGAAATCGCGGCGCGGCGCCCTAAGCGCGCACGATGCTTAACGGGAGGAATCGACATGACGAAGACAGGGTTCGCGCGCGTCGTCATCGCCAGTCTCTTGTTCGTGACGAGCGCCGGCTCGGCGCTTGCAGCCGCCAATTGCATCAAGGGCGAGCACAAGCCGCCCTTCAAGCTCGGCTGGGCGAATATCTATTCGATCCCGACTTGGATGAAGGAGACGACCGGGACGATCGAGGATATGGCGAACCAGCTCAAGAAGCAGGGCCTGGTCGAAAGCCTGACGATCACCGACGCGCAGGGCAACGCCAACACGCAGATCCAGCAGATCCAGTCGATGATCGACGCCAAGCTCGACGCGATCATCGTCGACGCCGGGTCGGCCACAGCGCTCGACCGAGTGATCGCCGACGCTTGCTCCAAGGGAATCGCCGTCGCCAATTTCGACAGTCTCGTCGATACGAACGATCTGACCACAAAGATCGACACCGACCAGATCGAATGGGGCAAGCTCGCGGCGGAATGGCTCGTCAAGCAGCTCAACGGCAAGGGCGACATTCTTGTTCTGAACGGACCCGCCGGCGTTTCGGTCAGCGACGATCGCCGCAAAGGGGCGGAGCCGGTATTCAAGGCCAATCCCGGCATCAAAATCCTCGCCGAGACCAATACCGCCTACAACGCCGCGCCGGCGCAAGAGGCCGTCACCAATCTGCTCTTCAGCCATCCGAAAATCGACGGAATTTGGAGCCAGGGCGGCGCGCTTTCGGCCGGCGCCGTGACGGCGTTCGAGAAGCAAGGCCGCAAGCTCGTGCCAATTACCGGCGAGAACTATCGGCCTTTCCTCGAAATGTGGAAGCAGAAGAAACTCACCGCCTGGGGTACGCAACAGCCGAACTGGCTTGCCGCCCTCGCCGTCTACGCCGCGGTAAAAGCGCTGCAAGGCGAGGACATCCCGGCCTATATCAATGTGCCGCTGCCGATTATCGACGACAGCAATCTCGACAGCTACCTGGCGCGGGCGAAGGACTTCGCCGCCGACGGCTACATCTATTCGCCCTACGATACCAAGCTGTTCGACGAGCTGATCGCCAACAGCCGGAAGAAGTAGCATTTCAGGCAAACGATCCGGGCGGAGCGCGGGTGACGGATCGCGTCAAGGGGCACGGCGTGCATCAGGCGGTCCTCGGCGCGCGGAACGTCTCCAAGGCGTTCTTCGGCAATCCCGTGCTTCGCGACGTCTCGATCGAGCTTGTCGCCGGTCGCATCCACGCTCTGCTTGGCGAGAACGGCGCCGGCAAAAGCACGCTGATCAATTTGCTGTCGGGCACGCTGGCGCCCGACAGCGGCGACATTCTCATCGACGGCGAAAAGATCGCGGCGCTGACGCCGCGCGAAGCGCATCGCTACGGCGTCGCCGTGGTTCAGCAGGAGTTGAGCCTCGCGCCCCATCTCTCGATCGCCGAGAATATCGGCCTCGGCGCCTATCACCGCCGCGGCGCCCTGATCGATTACGGCGAGCTTGCGGCGGCGGCCGAAGAGATCGGCGGCAAGCTCGGGCTCTCGGAGCCGCCGGATACGCCGGTCGGCCAACTGCCGCTCGGCCGGCGGCAAATCGTCGAGATCGCCAAAGCGCTGTTCATCAAGCCGCGCGTTCTCATCTTTGATGAGCCGACATCCTCCCTCGCCGCCCCTGACGTCGCGATGCTGATGCGGCTCATTCGCGCGCTGCGCGACGAAGGCGTAGCGATT
>DATGLU010000057.1:0-2322 GCA_035294045.1 Roseiarcus sp.
GCCTCGCCGCGCGGCTGGCGGAAGAAAAAGCCTTCGCGCCGATTCTGTCGCTGGCCGGGCGAACCCGCGATCCAAAGCCGCCGCCGATCCCCCAGCGCGTCGGCGGTTTTGGCGGCGCCGCCGGCCTCGCCGCTTATTTGAGCGCCGAGCGTATCGATTGTCTCATCGACGCGACCCATCCCTTTGCCGAGCGCATGTCGGCCAATGCGGAAGAAGCCGCCGCGGCGACGGGAACGCCGCTCCTCGTCTTCACGCGTCCGCCTTGGACTCCAAGCCCCGGCGATCGGTGGACCGAATGCACGAGCGCCGCTGCGGCGGCGCAGGCGCTCGGCTCTCAACCGCGCCGCGTCTTCCTGACGCTCGGCCGGCTGCAATTGTCGGCTTTCGAGGCGGTGCCGCAACACGATTATCTGATCCGGACGATCGATCCGCCAGAGCCGGCGCCGGCTTTGCCACGCTCGCGGCTGATCCTGGCGCGCGGCCCGTTCAGCGTCGAGGACGAGACGCGATTGATGCGCGCCGAGAAGATCGAGATTCTGGTCACGAAGAATAGCGGCGGCGAGGCGACGCGCGCCAAGCTCGACGCGGCGCGCGCGCTGGGCCTTGACGTGATCCTGATCCGCCGTCCCCCGGCGCCGCGCGCAACCACCGTTCACTCGGTCGACGCGGCGATAGCGTTCCTGCGCGCCGAGCATCATCGCGCCTCTCCATAGCCGCGCGGCGTATAGACCCAGAAGCCGCCTTGCGCCCGTTCGATCCGCCGCGTCTGGCTGGAGCCGACCACGACCAGCGTGCTCATATCGGCTCTGCTCGGATCGGCGGCGCCGAGACTCGTCAATTCGATCCGCTCGTCGGGACGGCCGACCGCGCGGGCGAAGGCGACGATCGTCTCGGCCGGCTTGAGCGCGCGCAGCAGCGCGAACGCGTCGTGAATCGGCCTCGGCCGCGCGGCCGAGGCCGGATTGTACAAGGCCATCACGAAATCGCCTTCCGCCGCGGCTTTGAGCCGCCGCTCGATCGCGCTCCACGGCTTGAGATTGTCCGAGAGCGACAGCGCGACGAAATCATGGCCGAGCGGCGCGCCGAGCCGCGCCGCCGCGGCGAGCATCGCCGAAACGCCGGGATGGGTCGCGACCTCCAGCGAGCGCCAGCGCGGATCGCCGGTCTCGATGGCTTCGAACACCGCCGCGGCCATCGCGAAAACGCCGGGATCGCCGCCCGAAACGACGGCGACGCGGCCGCCAACAAAAGCAAGTTCGAGCGCCTGGCGGGCGCGCTCGATCTCCACGCGATTATCGCTGGCGTGCCGCTTCTGCCCGGCGACGATCGGCAGGCGATCGAGATAACGCTGATAGCCGACGAGATCGGTCGCCGCCTCGATCAGCGATACCGTTTCGAGCGTCATCCATTCACGTGGGCCGGGTCCGAGGCCGACGATGTCGAGGCGGCCTTGGCTCATGGCCGCCGTCCCTCGCCGGGAATGAGGATCAGCGAAAAATAAGGCGCGCTGTCGTCGCGCTTGTCGGCGAGCCGCATCACGCTCTCGCCGTCCATCGTGCCGCGCTCGACATAGATCGCGCGCTCGCCGAGGCCGGCTTTGACGATGGCGGCGCGCGCCTTGGCGAAATTGCTGCCGAGCTTAAGCACCACGGCGGCATGGGTGTTGGCGAGACGCGCGACGAGCTCGTCCTCTGGCAACGTCCCCGGCAGCACCGTCATCACGTCGTCGCCCCAGGCGATCGGCGCGCCGGCCGCGCCCCAGCAGCCCGACATGCCGGTGACGCCCGGCACGATCGCCGTCGCGAAGCGCTCGCGCAGCCGCATATAGAGATGCATGAATGAGCCGTAGAAGAGCGGATCGCCTTCAGCGAGCAGGGCGACATCGCGGCCATCATCGAGATGGCCGGCGAGCGCGGCTGTCGCGCCTTCGTAGAACGCGCGCAAGGCTTCCACATAGACCGGGCCGTCGAAGCGCGATTCGGTCGTCATCGGATAGTAGAGCGGCAATTCGATGCATTCTCTCGGAATCCAGCGATCGGCGATTTGCCGCGCATTGCCGCGCCGCCCGGCCTTGGCGAAAAAGGCGATCACCGGCGACGAGCGGATCGTCTCGACCGCCTTGACAGTGAGGAGTTCCGGATCGCCCGGCCCCAGCCCGACGCCGATCAATCTGCCCTTTTTCATTCTTTGGCGCTCGCCAAGGCGTTGACGGCCGCGGCGGCGATCGCGCTGCCGCCGCGCCGGCCGGTTGCGACAAGGTACGGAATGCGCAAATCGGCGATCAGCGCCTCTTTCGATTCAGCCGCGCCGACAAAGCCGACC
>DATGLU010000058.1:0-2580 GCA_035294045.1 Roseiarcus sp.
CGCCAGGCCGCGAGTCGCGCCAAAACAGCGCGCGCAGAGGACCTGACGGGGAGGGCCTCATGGGGCGATCGGTACGTTTGGCGGCGCTCGGCGTCGCATGTCTCGGGCTTGCCGGCTGCAATTCGCTTTTGTCGTCTTCGCCGCTGCCTGCGGTCGCGTCGGCCGGCGCTTTCCCGCCCACTCTTTCCTCGGCGCAATTCGTCGGCGCCTGGGGCCTCGCCTCGTATCACAATGACGCCGACCGCGCCCGCACCGAAAAAGAAGCCAAGGCGCAGTGCAACAAGCCCTATGTCATCGCCCAGGGGCCGAATGGCGGCCTGATGATGCATCTCGCCGATCAAGCGACGCCCAGCGAATTGGCGCTGAAAGGCGCCGACGCCGGCCGCAACTATATCGGCCCGGCCAATGAGCCGGCGGGCGGGGCCGACGATCGCGAGATCGTCGCGGTCTCGGCCGATTCCTTCACCACGAAATGGGTCGATGCGGATACCGCCGCGCGCTACGGCACGATGGTCTATGCGCGCTGCAAGGCCGCCGGAAAGAAAGCGTAGGCGCGCAGCCATTGCGAGCGAAGCGATGCGACCCATTCACAAGGCGCCGCCCCTCGAATGGATTGCTTCGCCGCTGCGCGCCTCGCGACGACGGGGGATAGAGGAGGTTCGCCAAGCATGATCCGTTTGCGCCTGTTCGTCTCACTCGCCGCTCTGGTCTTGGCTTTCGCCGCAGCAATGGCCGCCGCGCCGGCTCAGACCGTCATTCCCTCGCCCGCCGACATCGACATGAATGTCGAGGATCAGCCTGGAATCGTGCCGAATCCGGACCAGGAGCAGCTCGCCGGCCCGTACGAAAAGCAGATCGTTTTCTATCGGACCAACGA
Organism: Roseiarcus sp.; assembly: GCA_035294045.1. GTDB lineage: Bacteria > Pseudomonadota > Alphaproteobacteria > Rhizobiales > Beijerinckiaceae > Roseiarcus. Next base: position 878 of record DATGLU010000058.1, read on the forward strand.
GCCGCCGGGCACGATCATCATCGTCACCGCCGAGCGTTTCCTTTATCTCGTCCAAGGGAAAAACCGCGCGATCCGCTACGGGATCGGCGTCGGCCGCGACGGATTCCAATGGTCGGGATTGCAAAAGATCAGCCGCAAGCAGGAATGGCCGGACTGGCGCCCGCCGCCGGAAATGATCGAGCGCCAGCCGTACCTGCCGCGCTTCATGGCCGGCGGGCCAGGCAATCCGCTCGGCGCGCGGGCGCTCTACCTTGGCCAGACCGTCTATCGCATCCACGGCACCAATCAGCCGGAGACGATCGGCCACGCCGTCTCTTCGGGCTGCTTCCGCCTGGTCAACAACGACGTCATCGATCTTTACGACCGCGTGCCGGTCGGAACCCGCGTCATCATCAAGCAGGCGGCGCGCCTTTAGGGAGATCGCCATGGGACCGAGACGACGCCTCTTCGCTTTGGCGCTCGCCGCGCTGGCCGGCGCGGCTTCGTCCGCCTTCGCCGGCACGCTGGAGGAGGCGCGCCAGCGCGGCGCCCTGATCTGCGGCGTCAGCCAAGGCGTGCCGGGCTTTTCGATCGCGGACGCGAGCGGCGCCTGGTCAGGCTTCGACGTCGATTTCTGCCGCGCCGTAGCGGCCGCGACTCTCGGCGACGCCGCGAAGGTCCGCTTCGTACCGCTCAGCGCCGACGAGCGCTTCGACGCCTTAAAGGCCAAGAAAATCGATTTGCTGTCGCGCAACTCGACCTGGACCATGGGCCGCGAAGAGGCGCTCGGCCTGGTCTTCGCCGGGGTCAATTATTATGACGGGCAAGGCTTCCTGGCGACCAAGGCCAAGCATGTCGACAGCGCGCTTGAGCTCGACGGCGCCAAGGTCTGCGTCCAGTCTGGGACGACCAGCGCGCTCAATGTCGCCGACTTCTTTGAGGCCAATCATATGAAGCTGGATTTGATCGTCACGCCGACGGTCGAAGAGCTGCAGCAGGCCTATCTTGGCGGCCGCTGCGATGTGATGACCGCGGACATGTCGGCCCTTTATGCTTTGCGGACGAAATTCCCGAAGCCCGAGGATCATGTCATCCTTCCCGACGTCATCTCGAAGGAGCCGCTTGGCCCGGCGGTGCGGCAGGACGACATGACGTGGTTCAATATCGTCAAATGGGTCAATTTCGCGCTGATCGACGCCGAGGAGCTGGGGATCGGAACGAAGACGATCGACGCCGCGCTGAAATCCGAGAAGCCCGACGTGAAGCGGTTTGTCGGCGCGGAGGGCGATTTCGGCAAGCAATTGGGCCTCGCGCCGACTTGGGCCGTCGCGGCGGTGAAAGCCGGCGGCAATTACGGCGAGCTTTTCGAGCGCGATCTCGGCGCGCGATCGCCGCTCGGCATTCCGCGCGGGCTGAACGAATTGTGGAACAATGGCGGGGTACAATACGCGCCGCCGATTCGGTAGGACCGCGCCCTGCAGCGGGGGCCGGGTGAATGATGGGGGGGGGACGGAACCCGGCGCACGGATACGAGATGTTACGAGGCTCCTCGATCGAACGTATTTATCGAGGCTTAGAAACAGAGGACTGCGCCGCAGCTCAAATCCAATCGGGTAGGCAACGACGGCATATCCCAAACGCCGCGCTGCCATCGACGCGGGGAAGCCTCAAGTTCAAGCCGGCTTCGCCGGTCGCTACGCTTCGCTCCGCGAAACTTGACCCTT
>DATGLU010000059.1:0-8405 GCA_035294045.1 Roseiarcus sp.
GGAGCGAAGCGACGAAGCAATCCATTTCATAAGACCGCGCCCTATGAGTGGATTGCTTCGCTACGCTCGCAATGACGATTGAGGTCGCTCAGTGCGCGACTGACAGCACCTCGCCGCGCCGCTCCGGGCTGAACCGGATGACGATGATGATCGCGACCGCGACGATGCCGGCGATCAGCGCGAGAGCGAAGCTGTAGTTGCCGCCATGCGACACAGCGATCTTGGCCTGCAAGGGACCGTTATACGAAGCGAGGAAATTGCCGGCTTGATAGACGAAAGCGGGCAATGTCGCGCGCACCGGACCCGGCGAGAGCTCGTTCAGATGCGCCGGGATGATGCCCCAGGCGCCTTGCACCGAAATCTGCATGACGAAGGCGCCGATCGCGAGCAAGAACGGCGTCGTCGTATAGACCCAAAGCGGCAAGGCCGGGAGGGCGATCAGCGTGGCGATGGTGATCGCGTTGACGCGGCCGATCCGCTCCGACACATAGCCGAAGAAAAGACCGCCGACGATCGCGCCGATATTGGCGACGATGGTGATCCAGCTCACCGTCGCCTGATCGAGCTTGACCTGCGTCTGCAGGAAGGTGGGATAGAGGTCCTGCGTGCCGTGGCTGAAGAGGTTGAAGCACATCATCAGCACGACCGAATAGAGCGCCAGGCCCCAATGGGCGCGCAATGTCTCCATCAGGCTCGGCCGCGGCCCTTTTTGCGCCTCGACGAAAGCCGGCGATTCCGGGACATGCGAGCGGATGAAGAGAACGACGAGCGCCGGCACGATGGAGAGCAGAAACATCGCCCGCCAGCCGACGACGAAACCGCCGAAATTGCGCTGGTAGAGCAGGCCATAGGCGATCGCGGCGATGAGATAGCCGGTCGGATAGCCGCATTGCAGGAAGCCTGACACGGCGCCGCGCGCCTTGGGCGGAATCGATTCCATGGCGAGCGAGGAGCCGAGCCCCCATTCGCCGCCCATCGCGATGCCGAACAGCGTGCGCAAGATGAGGAATATCGTGAGATTCGGCGAAAAGGCCGCCAGCGCGCCGATGACCGAGTAGCAGACAATGTCGATCATCAGCGCCGGCTTGCGGCCGACCCGGTCGCCGATCCGGCCGAAGATGAAGGCGCCGACAAAGCGCATGGCCAGCGTCAGGAACAGCGCATAGGCGACCGCCGGCACCTCGACATTGAATTCCTTGGCGATGTCCTTGAGCACGAAAACCAGGATGAAGAAATCGAAGGCGTCGAGCGTCCAGCCGAGAAAGGCGGCCAGCACCGTTTTCTTCTGCGCGCTCGTCAAATCCATGGCCGCTCCCCCTCAGGCCCCGCCGTTTCGGCCAATTGGCCATGCAGGCCAGCCTTGCGCAAGCGAAATGTTGCGGGGCGGTCCCTTCTCCCCGCAAAGCGGGGAGAAGGTGGCGCGCAGCGCCGGATGAAGGGCTGCGCGGGGCTCGGAGGTACACGCTGTACTCTCTCTCAGCAGAGGATGACTTTCTACGTCAGCGCAGCCCCTCATCCGGCCGTGCTGCGCACGGCCACCTTCTCCCCGCGTCGCGGGGAGAAGGGAATCTCACCTCCGCTCGGCTCTGGCGATGCGCTCGAGCAGATCGAGCGATTGCGCCAGAAGCCGGCGCTCCTGGGCGTTGAGCTTTCGCGTCATCGCGTCGACGATCCAGGCTTGGCGCACGCTGCGGCCGGCCTCAAGAGCCGCCCGGCCCGCCTCGGTCAAGGCGATGATCACCTGCCGGCGGTCGCTGGCGTCGATCGAACGCGTCACCCAGCCGCGCTCCTGCAAGGCCTCGACGCTCTGGCTCATCGATTGCTGCCGCACCTGTTCGAACTCGGCCAAGGCGCCGAGCGTCATCGGCCCGCGCTCCTCGAGCCAGGCGAGCGCCGCGGCCTCCGAGCGGCTCGGCGAGCCTTCGCCGGTCTCGGTCTGAACCCTGCGGTTGAGCAGCCTCACCACGACGCGCAGGCGCGCGGCGATTTCCTCGATCGAGCTCATTTATACAGTTTACCTGTTTATCAGGCGTACTGTATATTAACCGACGGCGCATCCTTTTCCAAGCCCGCGTTAACCATTTTCCGGAAGGGCGAGATGAGCGCGACCTTGACCGAAGCCGATTTCAACGCGGGCGAATCCATCCATTGGCGGCGCAACCTCGCCGTCTGCCTCGCCGGCTCGTTCACGACGCTGATCGCGATGTCGCTGCTTCTGCCCTTCTTGCCGCTCTATATCGAGGAGCTTGGCGTCAAGAACCATGCGGCGATCGCGCAATGGTCGGGCGCGGTCTATGGGGTGACCTTTTTCTCGGCCGGCCTCGTCGCGCCGCTGTGGGGCCGGCTCGCCGACCGCTATGGCCGCAAATTGATGCTGATCCGCGCCAGTTTCGGCATGGCGATCGTCATGTCGCTGATCGGCATGGCGCATGACGTATGGCAATTGTTCTTTCTGCGCCTGCTGGTCGGTTTTCTCGGCGGCTATTCGTCCGGCTCGATGACCCTCGTCGCGACGCAGACGCCAAAAGCCCAGGCCGGCTGGGCGCTTGGCGTGCTGACCACCGGCATCATGGCCGGCAATCTCGTCGGCCCCTTGATCGGCGGCTTCGTGCCGCCGCTGATCGGCATCCGCGCGACCTTTTGGCTCGCCGGCGGGGTGATTTTCATCGCCTTTCTCGCCACGACCTTCCTGATCAAGGAGGCGCCGCGGCCGGCGGCCAGCCGCGCCAAATCGCGCGCCGGCTGGTCCGCCTTGCCGGACAAAAGGCCGATGATCGCGATGCTGGCGACCGGCCTTTTGCTGATGCTCGCCAATATGTCGATCGAGCCGATCATCACGCTTTACGTCCAGCAATTGGCGGTCGATCCGAGCAAGGTGACGACCTTTGCCGGCCTCGCAATGTCGGCGGCGGCGTTGGGGAGCATCCTTTCCGCCTCCCGCCTCGGCAAGCTCGCCGACCGCGTCGGCCATTGGACGGTGATCGCCGGCGGCCTTGCGGTCTGCGCGCTGCTGCTCATTCCGCAGGCTTTCGTAACGGCCGCTTGGCAGCTCGTGATCCTGCGCTTCCTGATGGGCCTGGCGCTGGGCGGGCTGCTGCCTTGCATCGCGGCAATCATTCGTCACAACGCGCCCGATTCCGTCGCCGGGACGATGCTCGGCTATTCGACTTCGTCGCAATATGCCGGACAGGTCGTCGGGCCATTGGCCGGCGGCTTTGTCGGCGGCCATTTCGGCATGCACGCGGTCTTCCTCGCGACTTGCCTGATGATGGCCGCAGGCTCAGCCTTCGTGTGGGCGGCGCGACCGCGAAAGCCGCGCTAGTCTGGCCCGCAGGAACACCGGCGGGCATCATTCGTTCTTTTAAGCGCGCTCGCGAGCCGCAGGAGGGCGCATGGCCGAAGAAGAAGAAAATACCGGACCGAAGACCTACCCCGCCGACAAGGCCCGGCAGGGCGACATCATCCTGCGCACGCCGGCGCGACGCTGGATTTTCATCGGCGGCATGCTGGCGGCGCTGATCCTCGTTCTGATCGCGCAGTATTTGTACCTGAAGTGAGGCGCTTCCGTACCTGTCATTCCCGCGTAAGCGGGAATCCAGAACGGCCGGCGCTCCACGCCAGCGCCGCCTGGATTCCCGCTTACGCGGGAATGACATTGAGGGTTACGCCGTCGAGGCCGCCTTTTTTCCCAGCGCCGCTTGCGCGGCGGCGAGTCGCGCGATCGGCACGCGGAACGGCGAGCACGACACATAGTCCAGCCCGACATGCTCGCAAAAGGCGATGCTGGCCGGATCGCCGCCATGCTCGCCGCAAATGCCGAGCTTGAGCGAAGGCCTGGTCTTCCGCCCGCGCTCGGTGGCGAGCGCGATCAATTCGCCGACGCCGTCCTGGTCGATCGTGACGAAGGGATCGCCCGGCAGGATCGCCTTGCTCGTATAGGCGCCGAGGAACGAGGCCGCGTCGTCGCGGGACACGCCGAGCGTCGTCTGGGTCAGATCGTTGGTGCCGAAAGAGAAGAATTCAGCGCTGGCCGCGATATCGCCGGCGCGCAAGGCGGCGCGGGGAAGCTCGATCATCGTGCCAATCGTATAGGGCGTCGCGACGCCAGTCTCCTTGGCCACCGCTTCCGCCATCGCGACAATGCGCGCCTTGATCAGATCGAGCTCGGCGCGCGTCATCACCAGCGGAACCATGATCTCGGCGGCGACGGCGGAGCCGGTCTTGCGGCCGGCTTCCACCGCGCCCTCGAAAATCGCCCGCGCCTGCATCTCGGCGATTTCCGGATAGCGCACCATGAGCCTGACGCCGCGAAAGCCGAGCATCGGATTGAACTCGTGCAATTCGGCGGCGCGGGCGCGCAGCTTCTCGCGGCTGACGCCCATCGCCTTGGCGACCTCGGCGACCTCCTCCTCGCCGTGCGGCAGGAATTCGTGCAGGGGCGGGTCGAGCAGGCGGATCGTCACCGGCAGGCCGGTCATGATTTCGAACAGCGCGGCGAAGTCCTTGCGCTGGATCGGCAGCAATTTGGCGAGCGCCGCGCGGCGTCCCGCTTCATCCGTCGAAAGGATCATCTCGCGCACGGCGACGATCCGCTCGCCCTCGAAGAACATATGCTCGGTGCGGCAGAGGCCGATCCCCTCGGCGCCGAAGCCGCGCGCGACGCGCGCGTCGTTCGGCGTCTCGGCATTGGCTCTGACCTTCATCCGCCGATGCGCATCGGCCCAGCTCATCAAGGTGAGGAAATCGCCGGTCAGTTCCGGCTTCAGCATGGCGACCGGGCCTTGAAACACCTGGCCGTCGCCGCCGTCGATCGTGATCACGTCGCCCTTTTTCAACGTGACGCCAGCCGCGGTCAAAGTCTGCGCGGCGTAGTCGACGCGCACCGAGCCGGCGCCGGAGACGCAGGGCTTGCCCATTCCGCGCGCCACCACCGCGGCATGCGACGTCATGCCGCCGCGCGTCGTCAGGATGCCCTCGGCGGCGTGCATGCCGTGAATGTCCTCCGGCGATGTCTCGACCCGCACCAGGATCACTTTGCGGCCGCGATTTTTGAAATCCTCGGCCTCGTCGGCGGAAAAGACGATCTCGCCGCTCGCCGCGCCGGGGGACGCCGGCAGGCCCGAGGCGAGCGGCTTGCGCGGCGCCTTCGGATCGAGGGTCGGATGAAGCAATTGGTCGAGCGAAGCCGGCTCGACGCGAAGCACCGCTTCGTTTTTGCCGATCAGCCCCTCCTCGGCCATGTCGACGGCGACGCGCAAAGCGGCGCGCGCGGTGCGCTTGCCGTTGCGCGTCTGCAGCATCCACAGCTTGCCGCGCTCGACCGTGAATTCGAGGTCCTGCATGTCGCGGTAATGCTTTTCGAGCGTCTCCGTCGTCTCGCGGAATTGCCGGAACACGTCCGGCATCAGCGTTTCGAGCGACGGACTGTCGGACCCCGCCGCCAGGCGCGCCGCCTCGGTGATGTTCTGCGGCGTGCGAATGCCCGCGACCACGTCCTCGCCCTGCGCGTTGACGAGGAATTCGCCGTAAAGCTCCTTCGCCCCGGTCGAAGGGTTGCGGGTGAAGGCGACGCCGGTCGCCGAGGTCTCGCCCATATTGCCGAAGACCATGGCTTGGACATTGACCGCCGTGCCCCAGCTTTCCGGGATCGAATGGAGGCGGCGATAGGTGATGGCGCGCTGGTTCATCCATGACGAGAACACGGCGCCGATCGCGCCCCACAACTGATCGCGCGGGTCCTGCGGAAAAGACTTGCCGGTTTCGGCTTCGACCATCGCCTTGTACTGGCCGATGATCTCGCGCCAATCGTCGGCGGAGAGTTCGGTGTCGAGGAGATAATCGCGGCGGTCTTTGCGCTCCTGCAGAATTTCCTCGAAATTGTGATGCTCGATTTCCAGCACGACGTTCGAATACATCTGGATGAAGCGGCGGTAGCTGTCATAGGCGAAGCGCTCGTCGCCGGACGTCGCGGCGAGCGTTTTGACGGACGAATCGTTCAGGCCGAGATTGAGCACCGTGTCCATCATGCCGGGCATGGACGCTCTCGCGCCGGAGCGGACCGAGACGAGCAGCGGATTGCTTGCGTCGCCGAAGACGCGGCCGGTCAACTCGCCGACGCGCTTGAGCGCCTCTTCGACCGCTTCTTTCAAGTCCGGCGGATAGGTTTTCGCGTTGGCGTAAAAAAAGGCGCAAACATCCGTCGTGATGGTGAAGCCCGGCGGCACGGGCAGGCCGAGATTGGCCATTTCGGCGAGATTGGCTCCCTTGCCGCCGAGGAGGTCGCGCATGGCTCCCTCGCCCTCGGCCGCGCCGCCGCCGAAGGAATAGACCCATTTCGTCATGCAATACCCCTTGGAGAGCGGCGTTTGTCGAGCCCTTGAACGGCGCGGAGAGCCGCTTCGTTCCAGAAAGCAAGGCTTAGGCTGCCGCAACCGGCGGCTCATTCATTCCGTCGTTTGTATCAGCGCAGTCCATCAGCGCCGCGCGCGCAGGCCGAGGCCGAAGCTCACCCAGCCCGCGCCATGGAACAGCAGATCAACGCCAAGCAGCGTGCCGAGCACGATGACGCTGTCCGCCGGCCAATGCCCGACAATGATCAGACCCAAAATCGTCGTCACCGCGCCGGCGAGAAAGACCAGAGAGCGCGGATGATCGCCCGGAAGCTGGAAACCGAACACGATGCGTACGATTCCCGCCGCGATCAGGCCAGCGCCGAGGATCAAGGTTAAGATCACCGAGGCGAGGATCGGATTGAAAATGCAGGTCAACCCGGCGATCAGATAGAGCAAGCCGCCGATCACCCAGAAAAAGAAGCGGCCCCAAGCCTGCGAATGCATGCCGACGCCGATCTCGGCGACGCCGGCAATGAGGAACACAACGCCGTTAACGACAACGGTCGCAACCGTCGCCGCCAAAGCGAAGACGATCGCCGCGAGCCCGAGCGCGATCAACAACACGCCGAACGCGACGATCGCGCCCCATTTCTCATGCAGCCGGTGCAGCGCGCCGCCGAGACTGTGAATCTCGGCGGCGCGGGTTGGATCGCTCATGGAAGCCTCCCGTCTTCGGCTCACTCTATCCGATTTAGCGATGCCCGCCACCGCGCTTCAGCGCGCGGCCAGCAAGCCTCCCAGCACGCGCGCAGTATATTCGACCACCGGCACGATGCGCGCATAGTTCAACCGGGTCGGCCCGATGACGCCGAGCACGCCGGCGATCCTGCGCTCGCCGTTGCGCAGCGGGGCCGCAATCATCGACGAGCCGGACAGCGAGAACAGCTTGTTCTCGGAGCCGATGAAGATGCGGACGCCGTCGCCGCTCTCGGCGCGGTGAAGCAGCTCGATCACGTCGGTCTTGGTTTCAAGATCGGCGAAAAGCCTGCGGATGCGCTCGAGATCGTCGCGCGCGTTCGGATCCTCGAGCAGGTTGGCCTGGCCGCGCACGATCAATTGCTGGCTGGTCTGCTCGGCGCCCGACCAAAAGGCGAGGCCGGCGTCGACCAGCCGGGCGGTCAGATCGTCCAGCTCGCGTTGCGCGTCGGCGCGGGCCGCCTCGATCTCGGCCCTGGTCTCGCCAAGCGTGCGGCCGCGCAAGCGCGCATTGAGATAATTGCTCGCCTCGACCAAGCTCGAGGCTGGCATGCCGGCAGGGATATCGACGATGCGATTCTCGACCGCGCCGTCTTCGGCGACCAGCACAGCGAGCGCCTTCTGTGGATCCAGCCGGATGAATTCGATCTGCTTGAGCCTCGAATTGTCCTTGGTGGTCAGCACCACGCCGGCGCCGCGGGCAAGGTCCGACAGAAGGCTGCTCGCTTCGGCGAGCGCGCCTTCGATCCGCCCGCTCTTGGCGGCGGCCGTCACCTCGGCGTCGATGCGGCCGCGATCGGCCGCCGCGACATCGCCCAATTCGAGCAGCGCGTCGACGAAGAAGCGCAGGCCGAGTTCGGTCGGCATGCGGCCGGCGCTGGTATGCGGCGCATAGACTAGGCCCAGCTCTTCGAGGTCCTGCATCACGTTGCGTACCTAGGCCGGCGACAGTGAAATCGGCAGGATTCGCGACAGAGAGCGCGAGCCGACCGGCTCGCCGGTCGCGAGGTAAGAATCGACGATGCGGCGGAAAATCTCGCGCGCCCGCGTGTCGAGATTGGCGATCGCGCCGGGATCCGACGATATTTTGTCGTTCGAAGCGGTCATAGCCTTAAAATGGCGACAAGGCCGCCCGGGCGCAAGCCGCCGGCGCGCGGACCGTTCCGGGCTTGAATCGCGGCCCTTCTGGGGCCATAGGTCTGGGCTAGGCTTAAAGGTTAAAAGCCGCCGCCGGGACGGCGAAAGGATGCCGCCAATGAACGCCGCCGCCGCCACCCAATTCGTTTGGGACGATCCGCTCAATCTTGAAGCGCAATT
>DATGLU010000060.1:0-2680 GCA_035294045.1 Roseiarcus sp.
CGCTCAGACGCGAAACGTAGAGAGGGCGCGCCGATGACGCGAGGCAGTACGTTCTGACTCACCGCTCGATGCCCGCGATCGCCTCGGCGAAGTCCCGCGCTTCGAACGGCTCCAGGTCGTCGACCGTCTCGCCGACGCCGATGAAATGCACCGGCAGCGCGAATTTCTCGGCGAGCGCGACGAGAATGCCGCCGCGCGCCGTGCCGTCGAGCTTGGTCATGACGAGGCCGGTCACGCCGGCGACGCGACCGAACGTCTCGACCTGGCTCAACGCGTTCTGGCCGACCGTGGCGTCAAGCACAAGCAACGCCGCATGCGGCGCTTCCGGGTCGATCTTCTTGACGACGCGGATCAGCTTTTCGAGCTCGGCCATCAGCTCGGCGCGATTCTGCAGGCGGCCGGCCGTGTCGATCAACAATAGGTCGGCGCCGTCCTTCTTCGCCTTGCTCAGCGCCTCGAAAGCAAGACTCGCGGAATCGCCGCCCGGCTGCCCGGCGACGATCTCGGCGCCGGTCCGTCCCGCCCAGATGCGCAATTGCTCGATCGCGGCGGCGCGGAACGTGTCGCCCGCGGCGAGCGTCACGTTTCGTCCCTCCGCGGAGAATTTCGCGGCGAGCTTGCCGATCGTCGTGGTTTTGCCCGACCCATTGACGCCGACGACAAGAATGACGAAAGGCTTTTTCGAATCATCGATCGCCAGAGGCCGCGCCACTGGCGCCAAAATCTTCTCGATCTCGCCGGCCAGGATCACCTTGACCTCATTGGGCTCGATCGCCTTGTCGTAGCGGCCGCTGCCGACCGCCTCGCGCACGCGCGAGGCCGCGGCGACGCCGAGATCGGCCTGGATGAGAATGTCTTCGAGATCGTCCAGCGCTTCGGCGTCGAGCTTTCGCTTGCTGAAAATATTCGTGATGCCTTGGCCGATCGCAGCGGAGGAGCGCGACAGGCCGCCGGTCAGCCGGCTCCACCAACTGCGCTTCGGCGGCGGCTCGTCCGCCGGCGCCACGCCTTCCGGCTGGGTCGGCGCGGGCTCGGTTCGACCGCCGCCAAACACCCGTCGGAAGAGGCCGGGCCTGGTCTCGCCGTTCTCGTTGGAGCTCATCGGCTTCTCTCGTCGCGTCATTGCGAGGAGCGAAACGACGAAGCGATCCACTCGCAGGGCTGCGCACTACGAATGGATTGCTTCGCTTCGCTCGCAATGACGGCTAAACGCTTCAACTTCAACTCGTCGCGGTCTAGCTTTTGGGTCATGACGCCCGAAGAAACAAGAGCGCGGCTCCTTTATCGCGACGGCTTGATGCTCGTCCTTGATAAGCCTGCCGGAATCGCCGTTCACCGCGGTCCCAAGGGCGGCGCCAGCCTCGAGGACGATTTCGCCGCTTTGCGCTTTGGCCTGCCGCGCAATCCGGCGCTCGCCCACCGGCTCGACCGCGAGACGTCCGGCTGTCTCGTCCTCGGCCGCCATCACAAGGCGCTGGAGAAGCTCGGCTTGCTCTTCAAACAGGGCAAGATTGCGAAGACCTATTGGGCGGTGGTCGAAGGCGGACCCGAAGAGACGGAGGGCCTGATCGACCTGCCGCTGGGCCGGCTCGACAAGAGCCGCGGCTGGTGGATGAAGGTCGACCCGGCCGGCGCGCCGGCCCGGACGCGCTGGCGGGTCCTCGGCCAAGGCGAATGGCGCGGGCGGCGCATCGCCTGGTTGGCTTTATCGCCGCTCACCGGCCGCACCCATCAATTGCGCGTCCATTGCGCCGCCAAGGGCTGGCCGATCCTCGGCGACGCCGTCTACGGCGCGGCGCCGCGCGACGGCGGCCCGCCGCTGCATCTCCACGCACGCCGCATCGAGATCCCGATCGCCAAGGCCAACCCGCCCGTCGTCGTCGAGGCGCCGGCGCCCGCCCATATGCGCGAGGCGCTCGGTCTCTGCGGCTACGACCGGCTGTCGCCACTGCCTAGACTGGTTGACGGCGCCGCATCGTGCTCCGACATTGGCGCTGCGTTCCCTGAAAAGGCGGTCCGATGAAAGTCTCGCTCGTCCAGATGAACTCGATCAGCGACAAGGCGGCCAATATTGCCGCCGCCAAGGCGCTGATCGAGCGCGCCGTCGCCGAGGAGGCGCCCGATTGGATTTTGCTGCCCGAGCAATTCGATTGGGCCGGCGGGAGCAAGGCCGACAAGCTCGCCAATGCCGAGACGCTGCCGGGCGGTCCAGCTTACGCGATGGCGCAGGCGCTCGCCCGACAGCATAAGGTCTTCATTCATGCCGGCTCGATCATGGAGAAGATCGACGGCGAGAACCGCATCCACAATACAAGCGTCGTGTTCAATCGCGAAGGCGAGGAGATCGTCCGCTATCGCAAGATTCACCTCTTCGACGTGACGACGCCGAACGGCGCCGCTTATAACGAGAGCGCTACCGTCAAGCCGGGCGAGCCGAAAGCCGTCACGTATGATTGCGAAGGCGTCACGATCGGCTGCTCGATCTGCTACGATTTGCGCTTCCCCGACCTGTTCCAGGCGCTCGCCGAGAAGGGCGCGCAGGTCATTGCGCTGCCGGCCGCCTTCACGCTGCAGACCGGCAAGGACCATTGGGAGCCGCTGCTGCGGGCGCGGGCGATCGAGACGCAGACCTATGTCTGCGCCGCCGCCCAGACCGGCAGTTTCACGGTCGGCAACGAGC
>DATGLU010000061.1:0-7529 GCA_035294045.1 Roseiarcus sp.
AGCCCCGGCAAGGCGACGATCGGCATCCGGCCGCGCGCGCTGATCGACAGCAAGACGGCGGGCGACGGCGCGATGCCCTTGAAGGCGGAGCTAATCGAGCCGATGGGGGCGGAAACCCTGGTGCATGCCCGCACCGCCGGTGGACACGATATCCGCGTCGTGACGCCGCGCGAGGCTCGGGTCAAGATCGGGCAGACGCTGCATATGCGCATCGATCCGCGCCAGGCGCATGTGTTCGACGCGAATGGAAGGGCGCTCCGCGCATGATGAACGAGCAAGGAAGCGCGAAGGGGGTCATGGGTCCGCGCGCGGCGCAACGCCTCGAATATGCGATCATCTCGCTCGGCGTGGTTGCGCTCGCCTTCATTTTCCAGCCCTTCAGCCTCGGTGTGTTCGCGGTGGGATGCGGCCTCGTCGTCTTGGCGGGCCTCGCCAACAATCTTCTGCCGCTCTGCGAGCCTGGCGTGTCGATCGGAGCGCTGGTTCGAGCTTGCCTCGTCGTCGCGCTGGTCTTTTGCATCGTCACGCTGCTGTCGATAACAGCCGCCTATCTCTACGGCGTCTTTTTCGTCAAAGCGCTTGCGCCGGATCTGAACGACCCGTTCTATCGCGCGCCGCTGGTCTGGGGAATCGCGGCCGCGGCGGCGCTGATCGTCGCAGCGCTCGTCTATCTGAAAAACGCCGGCGGCGCCAAGGAAGTCTCTTTGCGAAAAGAATTTTCGCGCGACTGAGCCGCACAGGCGGTAACGTTCGCATATAATGGGGAGCGCCCAATGTTGCTCGGCTTCAACCTGCTGCTCTGGTCGACGCATGTCACCGAAGATCTCTTTCCGATTCTCGCCGACATCAAACGGGCCGGCTATGACGGCGTTGAGCTGCCGATTTTCGAAGGCTCGCCGGAGCATTTCCGCAAGATCGGCGACGCCGCGAGGAATAACGGCTTGCGCGTCACCGGCGTCGCGATCATTCCCGACACCAGCCATGATTGCGCGAGCGCCGACCCGGCGGTACGGGCGGCGGCCTTGTCCCACATCAAATGGGCGGTCGATTGCCTCCAGGCGGCGCGCGGCGAGGTCCTGAGCGGTCCGTTCCATCAACCGCTCGGCGTTTTCACCGGCGATCCGCCGACCGGAGCCGAGCTCGCCAATGTCGCGGAAGTGCATCGCGCCGCCGCCGAATACGCGGCCAAGAGCGACATCAAACTGTCGATCGAGCCCTTGAACCGCTTCGAATGCTATGTGCTGAACACCGTCGCCGACGCGGCCAAGTTGGTCCGGGCGGTGAATGCGCCGAATTACGGCCTGCTTTACGATACGTTTCATTCGAATATCGAGGAAAAGGACCCGGTCGGCGTGATCGCGCCGAATCTGGCGCTGATCAATCATGTGCATTTCTCGGAAAACGATCGAGGCACGCCCGGGAAGGGACACGTGCCATGGGCGCCGACGATGAAGGCGTTGAAGCAGGGCGGCTATCAGGGCTGGTGCGTCATCGAGGCGTTCGGCCGCGCCTTGCCTGCGCTTGCGGCGGCGACGCGCGTTTGGCGAGACTTCTTCCCTGATCGCGAGGAAGTCTACCGCTTCGGACACGATTTCCTGCGCCGCCAATGGGAGATGGCGTAAGTCGAGATTGAGCGGCGAGTCCTTTTACGCCGACCCCGCAGGTAATTTCATGCGCTACGACGTTTCGGTCATCGGACTTTACATACTCGATGTGCTCGGGCGGCCGGTTAAGGCGATACCCGAGGGCGGCAATGTTGAGTTTATCGACGAAATCCGCCTCACTGTCGCCGGCACCGCCGGCGGCACGGTGGTCGACACGGCCAAGCTCGGGCTGAGAAGTCTCGCCGTCGGCGCCGTGGGCGATGACGAGAAGGCGGATTTCGTTCTCGCGACGCTGCAGAAGTTCGGGATCGACATATCGGCGATGCAGCGCCTGAAGGGCGTTCCGACCTCGGCGACCATCCTCAATGTTCGCCCGAATGGCGATCGTCCGGCTCTGCATGTGCGCGGCGCGTCGGACCATTTCGAAGTGCCTCCGTCGCTCTACGATCAGGTGTTCGACGCGCCGATCGTTCATCTCGGCGGCGCCGGGCTCTTGCGCAAGCTGGACGGCGAGCCGAGCCGGGCGCTGCTCGCGGAAGCCAAGGCGCGGGGGCGAATCGTCACCTTCGATCTTATCGCCGCGAGCGCGGAAACGCTCGGCATTGTCCAGCCGCTCTTGCCGTTCATCGACTATTTCATGCCCTCGCTCGAGGAGGCGCGGGACATGTCCGGCCGCAAAACGCCGGAGGATTGCGCGAGCTTCTACTTGGACCGCGGCGCCGCCTGCTGCGTGCTGACGCTCGGCGGCGAGGGCGCTTTCTACGCGCATCGCGACGGCGTTCGATTGCGCGTTCCCGCTTACGACATCAAAGTCGTCGATACGACCGGCTGCGGCGACGCTTTCGACGCCGGTTTCATCGCAGCCTTGCACCACAAAATGGACCCGGAGCGTTCAATGCGTTTCGCGCAAGCCGCTGCTGCGCTGGTCGCCACAGGCCTCGGCTCGGATGCGGGCATCGTCTCGTTTGAGCACACAATGGATTGGATGCGGCGAGAGTCGCGGTAAAAGCGGTCGGCCGGGGTAAGCCCCGCGGCGAACGCGAGGCCTTTACGAGATTGCGCGACAACGCCTCCGTTTTCTTTGCGAGACCAGTCCTTCGGCGGTAGCGGGTTCAGCGCTTCGAGGCGTTTGCGAACAAACGCAGCACGGCCTTTGCCAAATATTTTTGGAGATATCCAATACTCTGGAGGAAGCGATGTCCCCGATCCCGCTGAGGGCCTATGTCACGCCGTTTGCCGAGAAGGGCGTGAAGGAGGCGGAGAAATGGAGTTGCGATACGGCGCGAGAAGCTTTGAATGTGGTGAATACGATCTGGTCGAAGGCGAATCTCGCCTTTGCGCTTGAGGACTGTATCGTGGACAAACCGCTCGATATGGCCAAGAGCGCGCGCAACAACGATCAGCGCTTGCTCGATGTCCTCACGTCTCGGCATATGCCGGACAACGCTGTCCACGTTTATCTCGTCAACCCGATAGAGAATCTCGCCGCCGGCGGAAGCTCATACATCGACAGCGATCCCGAGCCCGCTAGTTTCGTTCAATGGTACTACAACGCCGGCGCCAATGGCCGAGCTTGGGCGCATGAACTCGGCCATCTGATGAGCCTCGACCATGTTGAGATAGACTATGCGGACGAGAGGCAGGTGGCGCTGCGCAGCAACCTCATGACGAAAGGATTGAGCGTGGGCCGAGATCTGACCGCCGGGCAGATCGCCAAAGTCAAAAGCTCAAAGCTGGTCAAACGATTTGGCGGCTGATGCGCGAAGCTCGACTCGGCGCAAAAAACACAGAGTTGCGATTGGGCGCTTTCATTGCTCCACGGAATAACCCGCTGCGGCCATGACGCGCAGCAATTCCTTGTGGCCGATCTTGGCCATTTCGAGCGGCGGATTTTTCATCGGGTCCTGTTCCGCCTCCACGACGAACCAGCCTTCATAGCCATGGAAGGCGAGCCGCTTCACGATTTCCTCGAAATCGAGCGAGCCATCGCCTGGAACCGTGAACGCGCCTTTGACCACCGCGTCGAGGAACGATTCCTTAGCTCGATCCAGGCTCTTGATCACGCCCATGCGTACATCCTTCGTGTGGACATGGCTTATCCGGGCGTGATGCTTATCGATCACCCGCAACACGTCGCCCCCGGCAAAGGCCATGTGGCCGGCGTCGAAAAGCAGCGGCAGCGCGTTGCCCGAATGCTTCATGAGGAGGTCAAGTTCGGGCTCCGTCTCGATCGCCGCCGCCATATGATGGTGATAGGAAATCGGCATGCCCTGATCGGCGCACCATTCGGCGAAAGCGGTCATCTTGCGCGCATACGCCTTGATTTCGTCCTCGCTGAGTTTTGGCTTGGTCGCGAGCGGCTTTGACCGGTCGCCTTGGATCGAGCGGGCGGTCTCGCCATAGACGATGCACGGCGCCT
Source organism: Roseiarcus sp. (assembly GCA_035294045.1). Taxonomy (GTDB): domain Bacteria; phylum Pseudomonadota; class Alphaproteobacteria; order Rhizobiales; family Beijerinckiaceae; genus Roseiarcus. The sequence goes on from DATGLU010000061.1 coordinate 4,024, forward strand.
TGGCGTCCTTGAAGAAGGCCAGTTGCTTGGCGATCCTCTCCTTTTCGGTCTCGATGTCGCCGTCGAGGAGGAGCCCTGAGAACCAGCCTCCGCATACCGATATGCCGTATTTAGCGAGGATCGGGCTGAGAACGGCCGCATCCATTGGGAAGCGACGACCCGTCTCCATTCCGGTGAAGCCGGCGACGCTGGCTTGTCGAAGGCATTCTTCGAGCGAAACGTCGTCCGACAATTCGGCAAGATCGTCGTTCCACCAGGCGATCGGCGCAATTCCAAGCTTGGCTCGCATCAATCTAGACTCCGACGCGTTGTTTCTTTCGGATTTCTTCCTGCGCGGCGCGTGCATTTCGAACGCTTTCGCGCGCCGAAACCTCCGGCACGCCGACATCCCAGTCTGCGTCGCCTGGAACCCAGGCGAAAGCGTCCGTGGCCAGCGCGATGACGGTCGTGCGGTCGGCGGCCTGCGCCCAATCCATCGCGGCTTCGAGGTCGCCGATGCTCTCGACGCGCCGGGCGAGCGCGCCCATCGATTCGGCGTGCTTGACGAAGTCGACGGAAAACGGCGCCTTGACGCGCGAATCCTTGATGAGATTGTTGAAGCTTGGGACGCCTTTGGCGTTTTGCAGGCGGTTGATGACCGCGAACCCGCCATTGTCGCAGACGACCACGATCATCTTGTGGCCCGAGAGCACCGATGAATAGATGTCCGAGTTCATCATCAGGTAGCCGCCATCGCCGACCATGACGATCGGCGCGCCACGGCCGGCCTTGGCCATAGCGTGGCCCCAGCCCGCCGCAATCTCGTAGCCCATGCACGAATAGCCGAACTCGCAATCGAACGTGTTCGGGTTCTTGACGCGCCAGCCCTTGCTGACTTCGCCCGGCAGGCCGCCCGCGGCGGCAATGAGCGTATCGTCAGGCTTGGCGTGGCGGTTCACCGCCGCCACAACCTGCGCGTAGGTCGGCGCCGGCGTGTTCGTCGGCGCCTGAAGCGCGTCAAGTAATTTGTTCCATTCTCCGAAGAGCCCCTTCGCTTGCTTCATGAGGGCGGGGTCGGCGCGCCAGTTATCCAGCGCGCGGTCCAACTCCCGCACCGTCTCAAGCGCATCCCCCACAACGGCGAGCGAGCGATGCTTGACCGCGTCAAAGCGCGCCGCATTGATCGCAATGAATTTGGCGTCCTGGCGGAACGCGGTCCAGGAACCGGTGGCGAAATCTTGAAGCCGCGTGCCAACCGCCAAGACGACGTCGGCCTGCTCCGCCAGCGCATTCGCGGATGTCGATCCGACAATCCCGAGCGGGCCGGCATGGGCGGGATGATCGTGCGTGACGGACCCTTTGCCGGCAATGGTCTCGACGATCGGAATGCCGCGCTTCACCGCGAAATCGGCGACCTCCTTCTCGGCGAGCGAGTAGCGCACGCCTCCTCCCGCGATGAGCAGCGGCTTCTTGGCCGACTTAAGGACCGCCGCAGCCTCGGCAATCTTTCGCTGGTCCGCGCGTGGCCGCGCGATCGTCCATAAGGTGGGCTCGAAAAAAGCGGTGGGATAATCGAAAGCTTTTTCCTGCGTATCCTGCGCGAGGCCAATAAAGGCCGGGCCGCAATCGGCGGGATCGAGCATGGTCGCCACCGCCTGCGGCAGCGAGGAGAGAATCTGCTCCGGCAATGTGATTCGATCCCAATAGCGGGTCACCGCCTTGAAAGCGTCATTCGTCGTGACGGTTGGATCGCCAAAGTGCTCGACTTGCTGAAGCACCGGATCGGGCAGCCGGTTGGCGAATGTGTCGCCGGCGAGCAAGAGGACGGGCAGGCGATTGGCGTGAGCGACGCCGGCCGCCGTGACCATGTTGGCGGCGCCTGGTCCGATCGACGTCGCCGCGATCATGATCTGACGGCGGAGGCGAGCCTTGGCGAAGCCGATCGCGGCGAGCGCCATGGATTGCTCGTTCTGACCGCGCCAGGTCGGGAGTTGGTCCTGCACGGCTTCGAGCGCCTCGGAGAGGCAGGTGACATTGCCATGGCCGAAAATTGCGAAGACGCCCGCGAACAGAGGGACGCGCGCGCCGTCGATCTCGGTGTGCTGGCTGCACAAATAGCGCACAAGCGCCTGCGCCATGGTCAGGCGCACGGTTTTTTGAGGCATGGTCGTTTCTCCCCTTGGACCGGCGTTCATAATGAAAGAAATGTAACGAAAAATCTACAAGCCGCGCCCATATGCGCAAGGCCGGCGCGATTGCGGGCCAATGCGCCGGCCGACGAATTTTTGAGCGCCATAAACGTTGTGAGGCTCAGCCTAGCGCGGCTTCAAAACCCGCCGGTTCATCGCTTCCGTCGCCTCGTCCGTTCCATCGTGAAACGTGCCGAATATCCGATCGAAAGGCACGAGCCCGTCGCCGTAATTCACCTCGAAATGCTTATGATGCAGATAGTGGATGTAGTGATCCGCGTCGAGCCACGCGCCGTTCGGCAGCTTGACCCGATCGAACCCGTTATGGCCCACCGCTGGCGCGAAGGCGCGGTGCTGCAGGTGAAACAGCACATGAACAGGATTGGAAGGGATGACCCAATGAATCAGCACGCCGGAAAAATACAGAAGGTGCTCGACAGGGTGCATTGACAAGCCGGACCAAGGTCCCGGATTCACGTTGCGGTGGTGCAGTTGGTGAACCGTGCGATAGAGCGGCGGCCAGTGAATCAGGCGGTGGACGAGATAGAAATGAGCCTCGGCGAAGAGAGGAATAAACAAAATCAGCGCCGTGAAGCCGATGGGATGCGCCGAAAAAGTAATAGTTGGCGCATAGCCGTTCGCCTGGGCCCACAACGTGACCGCTTCCCAAGCCGTCCAAATCGGCACGGCGCTCACAAGTGTCCAGAACATATTGTCCAAGAGTTGGCTGCGGAAGAGGAAGAAATTGCTGTCCTTCGCGAGCCAGCGGCCATTATATTTGAAGTCCAGTCCTTGCGCGCGCTGAACGTAAAGCCGGAAGTGCCAGAGGCCGTAAAAGGCCAATGTGAGCGCGAGATTTCGCAGAAAGATCGCGCCGATCCACCAAGGCTCGAACGTCTTCATCGCTTCCAGGCTTGGCGTCGCCCAGGTCCAGGTGATCAGCGCGATTCCGAGATAAAGGGCGTTCCACGGCCATAGATAGCCTGGGAAACCGAAAAGCCATTTCAGGAATGTCGGGGCGCGCCATGGCCATACGAAGAGCGGAGCTACGCTGACTTTGGCAGGGCGGAATTCCGGGATTCGCTCTCGCTTGCGAGCTTTCCTTTCTTGGCTCTCTATGGCTGTGCTCGACATGAACGTCTCCCGCCTTTGCCGATCAGCTCCATGTTCTCGCGGAAGACGGCGGCTCGCAAACGAAAGCTTGATGAAATTTCATCAAATCGACATGCTCGGCAAGCCGACGATGCGGTCGGCGGCTCAACGGCTACAAGGCCGAGGAGCGCGTCAAGCTGATGAAACTGCTCTGGGACTGCGTGTCGACGGAATTCGGCGGCCGCC
>DATGLU010000062.1:0-6652 GCA_035294045.1 Roseiarcus sp.
CGCGAAGACGAAGTCGGTGTGCGCGTCGGGCAGGATGCGTTTATAGACGCCCTCGCCGGGCCCACGGCCGAGCCAGCCGCCGGAAAGAATGCTCTGCAAGGCCGTGTCGACCTGGAATGTGTCGACGAGTCCGCCGCTGGAATCGGGATCGATGAAGCGCAGCACGCGCTCATGGACATGCGGCGAGAAACGGAACGCCAGCATCGCGCCGACCGCGCCGATGCCGCCGACGCCGGCCACCCAGAACCAATGCAGGCCGGCCATGAAGAAGAGCGCCGCCCAGACCAGCGAGATCAGCATGGTCTGGCCGAAATCCGGCTGCATGATCAGCGGGCCGATCGACAGGGGCAAAAGCAGGAGCGCGATGCCGACGCCGGCGAATTTCGTGCGGCCATTCGCCCCCTCGGAAAACGCCCAGGCGGCGAGGACGACGAAGGCGGGCTTGAGGAATTCCGACGGCTGGACGCCGAAAATCCAGCGCCGTGAACCCTTGATCTCGACGCCGAACATCAAGGCCAGGACGATCAAAGCCAGGCTGACGACAAAGACGATCAAAGCGGCGCGCCGTACATAGCGCGGCGACAGGAAGGAGGTGGCGATCATCAGCAGCGCCGAGGGCAGAAGTAGCGCCGCCTGACGATTGACGAAATGGAAAGTCGGCAGGTTGAGCCGCTCGGCGACGGCAGGGCTCGCGGCGAGGGTCATGACCAGGCCGATCACCATCAGCGCGCCGAAACAGCCGATCAGCCAGCGATCGACGGTGCGAAACCAATCGGCGAAAAGCCCGCGTTCAGCGCGCGACGGCATGAAGCGCCTCCACAGCAGGTGTCATCCGATCGACCCTACGCGACATTGGTTAACCAAGAATCGCCCGCTGTAGCGACGGTCGCGGACCGCGGTCACAACGCCTCCATTTGCTTGCGAGAAAATGCGGCGTCGCATGTGCGCGGCGGCGGCAACCCTTCTCCCGCTTGCGGGAGAAGGTGGCGCGAAGCGCCGGATGAGGGTACGCGGCGGCAAAAGCGATCGTCAAACGTCGCGGCTTACCCTCACCCCAGCCCTCTCCCGCAAGCGGAAGGGGGGGCGTGCAGCGGCCTGCATCGGCGTTGGCGAAAGTGACGCCCAGCTCAACCATGCGCGTCGACGTCCTTATGCGCGGCGACGAGGTCTTTGACCAAGGCGCGGAATCTGTCGCCGCGCGCTTCGAAATTGGCGAACTGATCGTAAGAGGCGCAGGCGGGCGACAGGAGAACAACCGGCTCTTTCGCGGAGCTTGCGGCGGCGTCGCGCGCCGCGGCGGCCGTCGCGGCGTCGAGCGCGCCGCAACGCTCGAACGGAACGCGCCCCTCGAGCGTCTTGGCGAAAGCCTCGCTCGACGCGCCGATGAGATAGGCTTTGGCGATCTTAGGAAAGGGCGGCCGCAACGGCTCGATGCCGCCCTCCTTGGCCTTGCCGCCGGCGATCCAGAAAATGTCGGAAAAGGAGAGCAGCGCTTTCTCCGCGGCGTCGGCGTTGGTCGCCTTCGAATCGTTGACGAAGATCACGCGATCGATCCGGCCGACCTGCTCCATGCGGTGCGCCAAGCCGGGGAAGCTTTTCAGGCCGCGCACGATCTCGCCGAATGAAAGACCAAGCTCGCGGGCGGCGGCGGCGGCGAAGGCGGCGTTCTGCGCGTTATGCGCGCCGCGCAATGCTTCGGCCCCGGCAAGCTCAAGCCGAATATCGCCCCAGCGGATCGCGCCGCCCGCGAAAGAAATATCGGCCGAAAGCGCTGGCTTCGCGGAAATCGTCACCAGGCGCCGGTCCCGCGCATCGCGCGAGGCGAGCCGCGCCGCAATGGCGCGGCAGAATTCATCGTCGAGCCCGACCAGAGCAACCCCGGCTTGCGCGACCAGCCTCTCCTTGATGGCGGCGTAGTTCTCGATCGTACCGTGGCGGTCGAGATGGTCCGGCGTCAGATTGATCAGCGCGCCAACGGTCGGATCGATCGACGGCGCAAGGTCGATCTGGAAGGAAGAGCATTCGATGACGTGAATGCGACTTTCGGCCGGCGCGGCGAGTTCTAGGATGGGCGTGCCGATATTGCCGCCGAGTTGAACGTCGCGGCCAGCCTCGCGCAGCAAATGGGCGACCAGCGCCGTGGTGGTGGATTTGCCGTTGGTCCCGGTGATCGCCACGAAAGGCGCGCGCGGAGCGAAGCGTCGGCGCTCGCGGCAGAAAAGCTCGATATCGCCGATCGTCGCGACGCCGGCCGCGCGCGCCCTCTTCACTGTCCAGTGCGGCTCGGGATGGGTCAGCGGCACGCCTGGCGCGAGGACCAAGGCGGCGAAGCCGCGCCAGTCCGCCTCGGCGAGATCGACAACCGGCAGGCCGGCCTCGCCGGCCTTTTGCCGCGCGGCCTCTCCGTCGTCCCAGGCGGCGACCTCGGCGCCGCCGGCGAGCAGCGCGCGCGCCGTCGCGAGGCCAGAGCCGCCCAGGCCGAACAGCGCGACTTTGCGATCCTTGAAGCCGGCGACCGGGATCATGTCACCTCAGCTTCAGGGTCGAGAGGCCGACCATCGCCAGGACGAAGGCGACGATCCAGAAGCGCATGACGATCTGCGGCTCGGACCAGCCGAGCTGCTCGAAATGATGATGGATCGGCGCCATCTTGAAGACGCGCTTGCCGGTCATCTTGAACGAGGCGACTTGCACGACGACCGAAAGCGCCTCGACGACGAACAAGCCGCCGACGATCGCCAGCACGATTTCGTGCTTGATCGCGACCGCCGTCGCGCCGAGCAGACCGCCCAAGGCGAGCGAGCCGGTATCGCCCATGAAAATTTGCGCCGGCGGCGCGTTGAACCAGAGAAAGCCGACTCCGGCGCCGATCAGCGCGCCGCAGACGACGACGAGATCGCCGGCATGCGGCACATGATTGATGCCGAGATAGCGGGCGAAGAACAGATTGCCGACCAGATAGGCGATCAGGCCGAGCGTCGCCGCGCCGATCATCACCGGCACGATGGCGAGCCCATCGAGCCCGTCGGTGAGATTGACCGCATTGCCGAAGGCGACGATGACGAACGCGCCGAAGAGCAGAAAGCCCCAGCCGAGATCGACGACGAAGCCGTTGACGAAAGGCACGGCGAGGGAGGTCGCGCCGGGGCCGCCGACATAGATCATCGCCAGGCAGGCGAGAACCCCGATTGCGAATTCGCAAGCCAGGCGCGAGCGGCCGGAAAAGCCGCGGTCCGATTGCTTCGTCACTTTGAGGTAATCGTCGTAGAAGCCGATCGCGCCGAAGCCGACCGTCACGAACAGCACGATCCAAACATAGGGGCTTTCGAGATTGGCCCAGAGCAAGGCCGAGACGATGAGCCCCGAAAGGATCATCAGCCCGCCCATTGTCGGCGTGCCTTTCTTGGTGAGGAGATGGGATTGCGGGCCGTCGAGCCGGATCGGCTGTCCCTTGCCCTGCTTCAGGCGAAGCGCCGAGATGATCGCCGGCCCGAAGAAGAACACGAAGAACAGACCGGTGCCCGCCGCGCCGATCGTGCGGAAGGTGAGGTAGCGAAAGAGATTGAACGGGCTGAACAGATGCGAGAAATCGGCGAGCCAGGTGAGCATTGAAAATCCCTATCTATGCGGCGCTGGCGTCGCCAGAGAAATTCGTTTTCAGCGCGGCGACGACCGGCCCCATCCGGCTGCCGTTCGACCCCTTGACCATCACCACGTCGCCGCCCCGCAAAGCGTCGAAAAGCGGCTTCTCTATGTCGACGGCCTTGGCCGCCCAGGCGCCGCGCATCGCTTGAGGGGCCGTCTCGTAGAGGCCGCGCATCAGCGGCCCGGCGCAGAAGAGAAGATCGACGCGGTTGCGCGCAAGGTCCGCCGCGAGCGCTACATGCATAGCCGGGCCCTGCGGGCCGAGCTCCAGCATGTCGCCGAGAGCCGCGATGCGTCGGCCGCCGCGCCCCGGCTCGGCGGCGCCGAGCAGGTCGAGCGCGGCGCGCATCGAGGCGGGGTTGGCGTTGTAGCTCTCGTCGATCAACGTGACGGCGCCGTCTTTGGCGTGCAGGATGATGCGCTCGCCACGCCCTTTCGCGGGCGCGAAGTCGGCGAGCGCGGCGGCGCTCGCCTCGATCTCGACGCCCAGGGCATGAGCGACAAGGACGACGCCGAGCGCGTTCTGAGCCATGTGCAGGCCCGGCGCGCCAAGCTCGAACACGATGCTGCGGCCGAAAATGCGCGCTTCGACATGCGAGCCGCGGCTCTGCGGCCGGCACTCGACGAGGCGCGCGTCCGCCTCCCGTCCGGCGCCGAATGTCGCGATGCGCGCGCCCGCCGCCTCGGCGCGGCGCCGCAAGAGATCGAATTGCGGCGCGTCGCGCGGCAGGATCGCCGCGCCGCCCGGCTCGAGCCCGGTAAAAATCTCGGCCTTGGCTTCGGCGATCGCCTCGAGCGAGCCGAGATGCTCGATATGGACCGGCGCGATCGCCGTCACCAGGGCTGCGTGCGGGCGCACCAGGGCGACGAGCGGCGTGATCTCGCCGGCATGATTCATCCCGATCTCGAAAACGCCGAACGCGGCGGAAGCCGGCATGCGCGCCAAGGTCAGCGGCACGCCCCAATGATTGTTGTACGAGGCGGCCGCGGCATGCGTCGCGCCCACTTTGCTGAGTACGACGCGCAGCATTTCCTTGGCGCTGGTCTTGCCGACCGAGCCGGTCACCGCGGCGATTCGCGCTTTCGTCCGCCGGCGCGCCATGGCGCCGAGCCGCTCAATCGCCCGCAACGTATCGTCGACCGCGAAAAGCGCGCCATGGTCGGCGAGAGCCTCGGCCTTGTCGCGGGCGACCACCGCGGCGGCTGCGCCGGCGGCGAAAGCGCGCTCGACATAGGCGTGGCCGTCGCTCGCATCGCCCTTGATCGCGAAGAAGAGATCGCCCGCCTGCAAGGTGCGCGTGTCGATCGAAACGCCGCGAATCGGCGCCGCGGGCGCGCTGGTCGGCGCGCCGAGGGTTTCCTTAAGCTCGTCCGGGGTCCAAAGCGCCTCGCTCATGCGGCGATGTCTTTCAGCGCCGCCCGCGCCGCTTCCGCGTCGGAGAAAGGCAGGACGTGGTCGCCGACGATCTGGCCGGTCTCATGGCCCTTGCCGGCGATCAGCAGCGCGTCGCCCCGCCGGAGCATGGCGACGGCCGATTTGATCGCCTCGCCGCGATCGGCGATCTCGATCGCGCCGGGCGCGGCGGCGAGAATTGCAGCGCGGATCGACGCCGGGTCCTCGGAGCGCGGATTGTCGTCGGTGACGATCGTCACATCGGCGCGACGGGTCGCGATCTCGCCCATGATCGGCCGCTTGCCGGCGTCCCGGTCGCCGCCGCAGCCGAAGACGACGATCAACCGGCCGAACACGAAAGGACGCAAGGCGGCGAGCGCCTTGTCGAGCGCGTCGGGCTTGTGCGCGTAGTCGACGAAGACGGACGCGCCGCGCGTCTCGCCGACGCGTTCGAGGCGGCCCGGCGCGCCTTGCAGAGTTTCGAGCGCCGCGAAGACTTTCTGCGCGTCGCAGCCCGTCGCGAGGCAAAGCCCCGCGGCGACGAGCGCGTTGGAGACTTGAAAATCGCCCGGCAGAGGCAGAAGGACGCGGCGCTCGCGGCCGCCATAGCTCAGCGTCAAGCGATTGGCGAAGCCGGCGCGCTCGGCGGAAACCAGTCGGATCGTCTGGCCGGCTTTTCCGACCGTCGCCAGATCGAGGCCGCGCGTCCGCGCGGCGGCGATGACATCGCCGGCCGCGTCGCCGTCGGCGTCGACGACCGCCGCCGCGCCCGGCGCGAGCAATTCCTTGAACAGCCGCAGCTTGGCGGCAAGGTACGATTTGAGGTCGCCGTGATAGTCGAGATGGTCGCGCGACAGATTGGTGAAGGCGCCGGCGACGAGGCGCACCCCGTCGAGGCGCTTCTGATCGAGGCCATGAGAAGAGGCCTCCATCGCCAGATGCGTGACGCCGGCGCCGGCAAGCTCGTCAAGCGCGCGGTGCAGGGCGATCGGGTCGGGCGTGGTCAGCGCGCCATAGACATTGCTCTTCGGCGAGACGATGCCGATCGTGCCGAGCGAAGCGGCTTCGAAGCCGATTTCGCCCCAGATCTGGCGGGTGAATTCCGCGACCGACGTCTTGCCGCTGGTGCCGGTCACCGCGATGATCGTCGCCGGCTGGCGCGGAAAGAAGCGGGACGCGGCGTGCGCCAGCGCCGCCCGGGCGTCGGCGACGCGCACCAATTCGACATCGTCGGGAAGTTGATCGGGCTTGCGCTCGGCGACGATGATCTTCGCGCCCCGCGCCGCCGCGTCGGCGACGAATTCAAGCCCGTCGCTCTTGGCGCCCGCCAGCGCGAAAAAGACGTCGCCTGGCTTCGCCTTGCGGCTGTCGACGCAAAGACCCGCCGCTTCGCGCTCGGCGAGCGCGGCGTCAAGGCCGGGGCCGAAAAGGTCGCGTAGCTTGATCACTCCTTGCCTATCCTATCCGCGTCGCCGCCATAGCCGAGCCTCGCGATGAGAGGGAATGGCTGCGTTGGCGGCTCCGAAGAGGGCGGCACGCCCAAAAGCGGCTCGATCCGCTCGACCAGGCGGCCGGTCACCCGGCCGGCGTTATACGCCGCGGTGTGATAACCGC
>DATGLU010000063.1:0-3660 GCA_035294045.1 Roseiarcus sp.
GACGACCCGCGCATAGACTTTGACGCCGGCGACATCCTTGACCGGATTGTCGCTCGCTCCGCCTCCGCCCATGGCGAGCTTCTTCTTCGCTTCCGACAATTCGCGCTCGAGCTTGCGCCGCTCCTCGATCAGCGCGGCGAGCCGCTCGCCCGCTTCGGCGACCGGCGCGCGCAAAGAAGCGGCGATCTCGGCGAGGGCCTGCGCTTCCTCGTTCAGGCGGTGACGCGCGGCGTCGCGCGTCTTGGCCTCGATGCGGCGCACGCCCGCCGCGACCGCGCTCTCCGCGACGATCGAGATCAGGCCGATATCGCCGGTCCGCGCGACATGAGTGCCGCCGCAAAGTTCGACCGAATAGGGCCGCGGACCGTTGGAGCCGTCGATCGTGCCCATCGAGACGACGCGCACTTCGTCGCCATATTTCTCGCCGAACAGCGCGCGCGCGCCGGAGGCGACGGCTTCGTCGACCGCCATCAGCCGCGTCGTCACCTCATCGTTCTGCAATACGATGCGGTTGGCGATGTCCTCGACTTCCGCCAGCTCGGCCTTGGTGATCGGCTTTGGATGGGCGATGTCGAAGCGCAGCCGGTCGGGCGCGACAAGCGAGCCTTTCTGCGCGACATGCTCGCCGAGCGCCATCCGCAAGGCCTCGTGCAGAAGGTGGGTCGCCGAATGGTTGGCGCGGATGGCGGCGCGGCGCTCGTGATCGACTTTCAGCTCGAGCGGTTTTGACAGCGCGAGCTCGCCCTCCTCCACTGTAACGTCGTGCACGAAGAGATCGCCGAGCTTCTTATGCGTATCCGTGACGCGCGCGCGCAAGGACGCGCCAAGGATCGCGCCGGTGTCGCCGACCTGGCCGCCGGATTCGGCGTAGAAGGGCGTCTGATTGAGAATGACCGCGCCCTTTTCGCCGGCGGCGAGCCTGTCGACTTCCCGCCCATCCTTGAGGATCGCTAGGGCGACGCCTTCGGCTTCCTCGGTCTCGTAACCGAGGAACTCCGTCGCGCCGAGCTTTTCGCGAAGCGAGAACCAGATCGTCTCGGTCGCCGCTTCGCCCGAGCCCGCCCAGGCCTTCCGCGCCTCGGCGCGCTGGCGCTCCATCGCGGCGGAGAAGCCCTCCGTGTCGACGCCGAGGCCCCGGACGCGCAAGGCGTCCTGGGTCAGGTCGAGCGGAAAACCGTAGGTGTCGTAGAGCTTGAACGCGACTTCGCCGGAGAGCTTCGCGCCTGGGGCGAGCGTCTTGGTCTCGTCGTCGAGAATGGAGAGGCCGCGCGCCAAGGCGGCGCGAAAGCGCGTCTCTTCGAGTTTCAGCGTCTCGGCGATCAAAGCTTCGGCGCGGACGAGCTCGGGATAGGCCTGGCCCATTTCGCGGACCAGCGTCGGCACGAGCCGCCACATCAGCGGCTCCTTCGCGCCGAGAATCTGGGCGTGGCGCATGGCGCGGCGCATGATGCGGCGGAGCACATAGCCGCGGCCCTCGTTCGACGGCAGCACGCCGTCGGCGACAAGGAACGAGGAGGCGCGCAAATGGTCGGCGATGACGCGGTGCGAGGCTTTTCGCGGGCCTTCGTCGTCGACGCCGGTCGCCTCGATCGAGGCGCGGATCAGCGCGCGGAAGAGATCGATGTCGTAATTGTCGTGTACGCCCTGCAATACGGCGGCGATTCGCTCGAGCCCCATGCCGGTGTCGATCGACGGCCGCGGCAGGTTGATCCGCTCGCCGCCCGGCAGCGTCTCGAATTGCATGAAGACGAGATTCCAAATCTCGATAAAGCGGTCGCCGTCAGCCTCGGCCGAGCCGGGCGGGCCGCCGGGAATCCTGTCGCCGTGATCGTAGAAAATCTCCGAGCAGGGGCCGCACGGGCCGGTATCGCCCATCGCCCAGAAATTGTCGCTCGTCGCGATCCGCACGATGCGCGATTCCGGCAGGCCGGCGACGCGCTTCCAGAGATCGAACGCGTCGTCGTCGTCGTGATAGACGGTGACGGTCAGCTTGTCCTTGGCGAGGCCGAACTCCTTGGTGATCAAGTTCCAGGCGAGCTCGATCGCCAGCGGCTTGAAATAGTCGCCGAAGGAGAAATTGCCGAGCATCTCGAAAAAGGTGTGATGGCGGGCGGTGTAGCCGACATTGTCGAGATCGTTGTGCTTGCCGCCGGCGCGCACGCATTTCTGCGCGGTGACCGCCCGCTTGTAAGCGCGCTTCTCGACGCCGGTGAAGACGTTCTTGAACTGGACCATGCCAGCATTGGTGAACATCAAAGTCGGGTCGTTGCGCGGCACGAGTGAGCTCGACGCCACCGCCTCGTGGCCATGCTTGGCGAAATAATCGATGAAGCTCGCCCTGATCTCGTTGACGCCGTTCATAAACCCTCGCCCTGCCCCGCGCGCCGCGAGGCCTTGAAAAACGGCCTGTTCTAGAACATCGCGCCGGAAATGGGAAAGCGGAAATCCCTTCTCCCCGCAAGGCGGGGAGAAGGTGGCGCGAAGCGCCGGATGAGGGACAGCGCAGGTCTCGAAGGTTAGCGCCTTAAACGATAATCCCAGACTTCAGCGCAGCCCCCTCATCCGGCCGCGCTGCGCGCGTCCACCTTCTGCCCGCCTTGCGGGGAGAAGGGATTCGCCCGCCCCGTACCTATGCCTAAACGCCTAAACGAACGCGGCCGCGCCCTTAGGGGCGCGGCCGCGGGGAGCCGCAAAAGCTGGAATAAAGGTTCGACTGCCGGGCGCCGGGGGACAAGCGCCCGGTTGACCTTTTTCAAGCGTCGGCGGCGTCGTCGAGTTCCGCCGGATCGGTGTTGTCGAGAATGCGCTCGGCGATGAGGCCGGCATTCTCTCGGATGGCGCGCTCGATCTTGTCGGCAATGTCCGGATTGGTCTTCAGGAACGCCTTGGCGTTCTCGCGGCCCTGGCCGAGGCGCTGGCTGTCGAATGAGAACCAGGCGCCGGATTTCTCGACCACGCCGGCTTTGACGCCGAGATCGATCAATTCGCCGCTCTTGGAGACGCCCTCGCCATACATGATGTCGAATTCGACCTGCTTGAAAGGCGGCGCCACCTTGTTCTTGACGACCTTGACCCGGGTCTGGTTGCCGACGACTTCCTCGCGATCCTTGATCGCCCCGATGCGGCGGATGTCGAGCCGGACAGAGGCGTAGAATTTCAACGCGTTGCCGCCGGTCGTGGTCTCCGGCGAGCCATACATGACGCCGATCTTCATGCGAATCTGGTTGATGAAGATGACCATCGTGTTGGAGCGCGAGATCGAGGCGGTGAGCTTGCGCAGAGCCTGGCTCATCAGCCGCGCCTGCAAGCCCGGCTGCGATTCGCCCATCTCGCCCTCGATTTCGGCGCGCGGCGTCAAAGCCGCGACCGAATCGACGACCAGCACGTCGACCGCGCCGGAACGCACCAGCGTGTCGGTGATTTCCAGCGCCTGCTCGCCGGTGTCGGGCTGGGAGATCAGGAGGTCTTCCAGGTTGACGCCGAGCTTCTTGGCGTAGACGGGATCGAGCGCGTGTTCGGCGTCGACGAAGGCGCAGACGCCGCCCTTCTTCTGCGCTTCGGCGATCACATGCAGCGTCAGCGTCGTCTTGCCGGAGGATTCCGGCCCGTAGATCTCGATGACGCGGCCGCGCGGCAGGCCGCCGACGCCGAGCGCGATGT